>NZ_JBRBZA010000058.1:0-91706 GCF_053493975.1 Thermomicrobium sp. | reverse complement strand
TCTCAAAAACCGCTGGGGGCGACCCCGTGTGGGTTCGAGTCCCACCTCCGGCACCGCACCAGGACAGGCAAAACGACGACGCAGCGAGCGGCAGCCTCGGCCGTGGTCGGGTGCGGTCAGTGGCGTCAGTGGTGTACGAGTGGGGTACGCCGTCCCGAGAAAAACGGTAGTCTGCTATCCAAAGCCCAGGTAACGGGGAAGCGGTGCAACCGGTGTCGAGCGGTTGAAAACGCTCGTCGTCATGGTCGTGCCCGCTGAGGACGTCGACGCTGGGCCGAGCCAACAGGATCCGGATCGACTGCATCGACTCGAAGCTTCGGTGCTCGACCGAACTCCAGCGCGGATATGCCAATACGCGAGCGTGTATCGTGCTGGCTGGCTGGAGAAGTCCGTTTCCAGCCACTGTTATTGTGGCGACTTCTCGTCGTACGCAGCGACGGCCTTGCAAGACGAGTCCAAAACCGATGACGTGTCGTTCCCTAGGTCGTAGGGGTACCATCCCTGGCCGGGAAGGCCTGCCCGCACACCGAAAGACTCGAAGGACGGCCCAGCATCGCGCGAGCCGTATTCATGATTGCCGACCACCAGGCGCAGGCGATCCTTCAGCAGACCGCAAAGCGGATCGCAGCAGCGGTCGAACTCCTCCGGTGTCCCGCGCTCGGAGACGGTGTCGCCGAGCAAGGCGATAGTCCCTGATTGCTGCGCCAGGAATGCGGCGATCTCGTCGTCCTGCTTCGATCGGCACGTCGCTGCATCTTTTACTGGCCACAAGATGATTGGTCGAGTTGGCGTCACAGAGGTGACCCTGATCGCGTCGCTCGCGTGCGGCATGATCGTGGCTACATGGCCGGTGGTGCAGGCGGTCAGGCGACCAGCGCGATGGTCGAACACTGGAGACGAGTTCTCAGCCGGGCCGTGGTCAGCCCTCAGCCTGCGATCGGCTCGATGTCGAGCATGATGTCGTCGAAGCGGACATCGAAGGTACGACCCGTACCGTTCTCTCCCAGTTGGAAGCGTCCGATCGGGTCCGTTCCGAGATTGCCACTGATGAAGGCGATCTGTGCTCGATCGTACCAGAGTTCGACTGTCCCGCTGGTACTCACGACGACGTGCAGGAGCAGGGTGTGCCAGGTACCCGGTGAGACCGTGACGGTCGTCGTCGTGCTCTGCCCGGCAATGTCGTTCCGGAAGCCGAGCTTACCGGTACTCGAGATGAAGACGCCGCCGAGCGACGTTCCTGTCGAGGTGCGGAGTTTCAGGAGATAGACAGTGTTGGCACCTTGCGTAGCGACGAAGAAGCGCACGCGAACGTGGAGGTCGCTCACGGAGGCCGGAAGCGCGGTGATGGCGTAGGCGGGTGTGCCGCTGGTGGAAAGGGCTCGAGCAGCATATGTCCCCGCATACGGATCGGTCGTCGTGAGCGTGAGTCCGCTCACGGTGGTCCAGGCGTTCAGGGTGCCGGACTCGAAATCGTCAGCGAAGAGCACGAAGCGACCGGTCGTGACCGAAACAGGATCGCTCTGGGCTGAGACATTCCCGGCCCGGTCGCGTGCAGCCACGGTATACGAGTAGGTCGTGTTCGGTTGCACGGCGCTATCGACATAATTCGTGATCTCACTGACCGAGGCGAGTAGCGTTCCGTCGCGGTAGATCTCGTAGCCGGCGATTCCGTTCTCGTCGCTCACGCTTTGCCACGTGATCGTGACTTGTTTGTCACCGGGCGTCGCGCTGACGCTGGTCGGAGTTGGGGGAGGCGTCACGTCGATCGTCCAAGCCCAGTTCGCCGGTGTGGGATCGACGTTGCCGGATGCATTGACTGCGCTCACGGTGAAGGTGTGTGCACCTTCACTGAGGTTGGTGAGCGTGAGCGGACTCGTGCACGGAGCGGCATCTGCTCCGTCCAACTGGCATTGGAAGGTGGCGCTCGGATCATCGGAATGGAAAGCGAAGGACGCCTGGGTGCTGTTGGTGAGGAGCGGCGGTGTTTCGGTGAGCACGGTTTCGGGGGCAAAGGACGTGACGGTGATTTCCCACTGGAAGGTCGCCGGTGTGGGATCGGTGTTGCCCGCGAGATCGGTCGCGGTGACGCTGAAGGTGTGCGTGCCGACCGCAAGTCCTGTGTAAGTGACCGGGCTCGTGCAAGTTTGCCAATCGGCACCGTCCAGACTGCCGCGGAAGGTGACGAGCTCGTCCGCTGTGAAAGCGAAGCTCGCAGATGTCTCGGTGGTCGTGCTCGGAGGTCCGCTGGTGATCGTCGTCTCCGGGGGAGTCGTATCGATCGGTGCGTCGATCGCCACCGTGTCAGCGACTACCTCATCGAAACGGATATCGAAGGTGCGACCGGTGCTATTCTCTCCGATTTGGATAGCTGTTACCTGGTTGGCTCCGAAGTTCTGGAAGCTCTGGTGAATGCGTGTCCCGTCGTACCAAACTTCGACGAAACCATCGGGTCCTGTGCGCACGTGCGTTTCGAGCGTATGCCAGGCGCCGCTACTCACGGTCGTGGTGGTCGACACCGCTTGTCCAGCGATGTCGTTGCGAATACCGAGGCGACCAGTACTGGTCAGGTAGACGCCGCCGAGCGAGTTCGTGCCGCTTCGCCACTTGACCAGATAGACAGGATTGTTCCCTCGGCTGACGAGCTGGAGGCGAACGCGGTAGGAGAACTCGCTGACGGGTCGAGCGAGATTCCCCAACGCGTAGGCGGGTGTGCCACTGGTGGAAAGGGCTTGGGCAGCGTACGTGCCCGAGTAGGGTGTGTCGGTCGTGATCGTGAGGCCGCTGACGCTGGACCAGCGAATGAGCGAACCGCTCTCGAAGTCGTCCTCGAACAGGCGCAGGCTGGGCGTCGTGACCGTCGCTGGCACCGAATCGCTCGAGACGTTCCCAGCGTGGTCGCGGGCGCGGATGGTGTACTGGTAGGTCGTCGCTGGCTGGACGGTCGAGTCGGTGACGCTCGTCACGGGTCCCAACTGCACAAGCAGGGTACCATCGCGGTAGACATCGTAGCCGGCGATCCCGCTCGCGTCGGTCACGCTCGTCCAGGAGAGGCTCACCCGTGTGCCGCTCAGCGCGCTCGCCGTGACGGTGCCTGGCGCAGGTGGCGCGGTCGTGTCGATGGTCCACGACCAACTCGCCGGAGTGGGATCGGGATGACCCTCACCGTCGATCGCGCGCACGGAGAAGGTATGCGGTCCCTCGGTGAGGTCGCTGATCGTCCACGGGCTCGCGCAGAGAACGGCAGGGGCGGCATCGAGTTGACACTCGAAGCTGGCCGCAGCATCGCTCGAGCTGAAGGTGAACGTCGCGGTGGTCTGATTGGTGAGTGCCGGTGGCGTGGTCAAGAGAGTTGTCTCCGGCGCGATCGGTGCAGTGATCTCCCAGGCGAAGCTGGCCGGCGTCGGATCAGCGTTGCCGGCTGAATCGATCGCAAAAACGCTGAAGGTGTGCGGACCAGTCGCGAGGTCGCTGAACGTGACGGGGCTCGAGCAGGTTTGCCAATCGGCACCGTCCAAGCTGCACTGGAACGTTGCTGGCTCGCTGGCAGTGAAGGAGAACGTTGCCGTTGTTTCCGCTGTCGATACCGGTGGTGTGCTCGTCAAGGTCGTGTCGGGGGGCGTCGTGTCCGGTGGCGGAGTAGCCGGAGGCGTGACGAGTACGTCATCGAACCGAACGTCGAACGTGCTTCCGGCCATGTGTTCGCCGATCTGAATCTGGCCGACACTGCTGGAGCCGAAATTCTGTGCTGCATCGATGAGCTAGTTGCCGTCGTACCAAAGTTCGACTCGACCGTTGGAGCCGGTGACGAGGCGAAGGCGCAGCTGATGCCAGGCGTCCAGGCTGACGGAAGCGGTAGTGGTGATGGTCGTGCCGGTTACCTCGTTCCGAAAGGTAAGACGGCCATTGGCAGCGATCTGAACGAAGCCGAGACCTCTACCAGTCGGGCTCAGCAGACGGACCAGCTTGATTCGCTGGTTGGTACCTCGTGCTGCCAGCAGGAACCACGTCTCGACCGTGACATCCGTTTTGGCGGACGGCAACAGAGTTCTGGCATAGGCGACAGTCCCATCTGTCGAGAGAGCACGCGCGGCATACTGCCCGCTATGCGGTTGTAACGTCGTGATCGTGAGACCCCTCACCGCGCTCCAGCGATCGAGTGTCCCGCTCTCAAAGTCGTCAGAGAAGAGCTCGATTATCGAGTTCGTCGTGATGCTCACTCGGTCGCTGGCTCCAGAACGATTTCCGACTGCATCGACCGCCACCACCTGGTAGGAGTATGTCTGGTCAGGATGGAGAGTGCTGTCAGTGAACGAGCGTGTGGTACCCGGAACGGTCGCGATCACCACACCATCCCGCAGGATCTCGTACGACGTGACGGCAAAGTCATCCGTTGCAGGCTCCCAGGAGAGCACCACCTGCTCACTGGAGACCAGGGTCGCGCGAAGGCCGGTCGGTGCCCTCGGCGCCATGGTGTCGTTGGGACCGTGGCATGTCACGGTGGTACTGTCGCGCACCTGCCCAGCCAGATCGACGAAGGCAAGATCAGCCCAGTCGGAGGTGAGCGAAGCGGTCAAGACACCGTACGCAGAGGGTGGCTGATCGAATCCCGCAGCGACCCGCGAGTCGCTCCGGGCGAACGCACGGATACCGTGCCCGCCGGTACCGATCACCAATTGAGTGATCCCGTTGGGGTGGGGTTGGCCGTTATGGTCGAGCGGCACCCAGCGCTGATAGTTATGGTCGTGGGCGACGAGCACGAGTTCGACACCGAACTGAAAGAGGAGTTCCCAAATCGGCTGGAGAGCAGGAGTGTCTCCCTGTGGGCCGAGACTGAAGCGCGGATGATGGAAGAAGGCGATGGTACAGGCATCGCGGTGCGCTTGCAGGTCGCGGAGCAGCCATTCGTACTGCGGTGTCCCCGGCCCGTATTGACCGAACTGGCTGGTGGAGTTGAGGGCGATGAAATGCCATCCTCCGGCGTCGAAGCTGTAGAAATCCGGCGGTGACTGCCAGTAGCGGACATAGCCTTCGGCGACTCCACCCTCGTACTCGTGATTGCCGATGATCGGGTTGGTGATCGAGCGGTAGGCCGAGAAAAGTTGTCCGTTCAGGCCGTAGTAATTGACGAACTCGGTGTAGCTCCCCTTCTCATAGAGATCGCCGAGATACAGGAAGAGATTGGGCGCTTGCGTGCCGATCAGTTGGGCCACTTGCACCGAGTACGTTCCGTCGTCACCCCCGTCCCCAACGGCGACGACGCGGAAGGGTTGCCCCTCGGGGGGAGTCGTCCCGCTCGTCGGTTGGAAGCCAGTGGGGATCGGTGGCGGAGTCCTGATGCCGTTTTGCAAGAACAGCGTGATGCTCGCCGGTGCACTGATGAATCCGTCGCTCATCACTGCGGATACGGCTAAGGTGTGCTGGCCATCCACCCACTGGTGGGTCGGGAAACGGAAGGTATAGGGAGGGAAGAACTCGGTGAGCAGATACGTGCCATCGAGCGAGTAGATCAGGCGTTGCACGCGAGGTGCTGCCCCGCTGGTCGTCACGCTGGCGGTGACCGTGATGTCGCCGGAAACGAGCGCGCCGCTCACCGGTTGCGTCAGACAGACCGAGACGAGGTACGTGCCGGTGGACGGGCTACTCGTCGTGCAACTCGCTGCTGCCGCAGGCTGTGGTCGTGCGCCGAACGTACCGGTGACGAGCGCGCAAGCGAGGAGAAGAGGCAGGAGCCGACGGATTCGTCGCGTCGAACGGATACGGATACAGAGCGGCTGCTCGCGGTCATCGCTCATGTTGGGGAATCCCTCTCGCCGGTGAGGCGACGTGACAACAGCTCCTCGCGCAGGTGCGCGGGTAGACTGGCCGCACCTGGCTGTGCTCCGCTGAGTATGCGGAGACATCATCGCCACCGGTTGTTCAGCCGGTGGCTAAAGTGCTCTCACCGAGTGCTCAGTCGACAGAATGCGAGGGTCGGCAGACGCAACGAGGAAAAGTGCCTGCGCATCGCTGACCGATCGTCAGCTGGGTCGAGGACGCTGTCGTGCTCAGTGCGTGCTTTCCACGGCACGGAGGATCGCGGCGGCGAAGTCGTCCGGGCTGACGCCTGGCGATTGCAAGCCGAGTGCGCGATAGACATCCCGAACGCGGGCCACGAGCTCCTCGCGGCGCAGGGCGAGGCCGCGGACAGCCTGCTCGATGGCTGCCAACCCCAGTGCCGGCAGGAGCGTGAAGTCACCGCTGATGCTGATATCGTCGATGCGGCCTCGGTGCGTCCGCACGATCACGCGGATGAGCCCGCCAGGCACCTTGAGAGCTGCTTCGTGCAAGTGCACATCGGCATGGATCTTGATTCCCGATGCGCGGAGCCCACCCTTTTGGTACAACCACTCTTCGGAAGCGAACCGCTCGTCGAGTTGAGTGGCCATCGCTTCTTCTTCCGGGGTCAGCGTGCCGAACTCGATTTCTGCTCCCAGTGCCTCCGCACAGCATTCCAGGTAGGTCTGCACGACAGCGTCGCGATCCGGGAGCGATCCGAGTTCGCGACGCATGGTGGTCATGTACTCCTCGAGGCTCTCGAACACTTTGTCGCGCATCTTCTCCGAGGCGACTTTGAGCACGCGCGCCATTTGCCGTGTGTCGAAATCGAGCATCAGGCTGCCGACGAGGATCTCGGCTTCCCCGATGCTCGCGGCACCTGTTCCGCCGATCTTCCGCCCCCGTACGTGGACATCGTTGATCGGTCGCCACGTCGCGTCGATTCCCCAACGATGGTAGGTCTCGACCAAGGGGCGGACGTACCAGGCAAAACGCTCTTCCAGGCGGAGCGGCACCAGGTCGCGCGGGAAGATCCACTGCGTGAAGACCTGGTGCTGATCCAGATAGACTGCACCTCCACCCACCTCGCGGCGGATGACCGGGAGGCCCACGCTCCGGCAGTAGTCGAGATCCACCTCGCGCTCAGCATCCTGATGGAAGCCGATCGACACATAGGGGGACGTCGGTGAGACGAGCAGGATGGTCGGTAGCGTGTCGGATCGGTAGGTATACCCGACGGCGTGGTAGACACTTTGGGAGCGGATCGGATCGACCAGACCGAGATCGACGACGCGGACACGCATGGTTTCCCCCAACGGTCACTCGGCACAGCGGAAGCAATTGAGATCCAGTTCATCGATCCGCGCACGATAGCGGGTGAACGCCTCCTCGCCGGTGATGAGTCGAGCGAGCTCCTCGGGGGCGAGCGGGCGGACGCGCACGAGCCAGCCCTCCCCGTAGGGATCGCGGTTGGCGATCAGGATATCGCGCTCGAAGGCTGCTTGGTTCGTCTCGAGGAGTTCGCAGCGGAAGGGAGCTGGGAAGGGGCCGACCCATTTCCCGCTTTCGATCGTGGCCAGCGCGCGCCCACGCTCGACGATGGTGCCAGGTCTCCGGAAGCGAATGGCCACGAGTTTGCCTGCTCGCGTCTGCGCCGGATCGGTCATGCCGAGCGTGGCCAATTCTCCCTCCCAGCGCACCCAGACGTCGTGCTCGACATCGTAGAGCAGGTCGAGCGGGATGACGCAGCCGCGATAGACGCGAGTCGTTTCGGCGAGGCTCACGAGCAGGAAATCCCTTCCTGTTCCAAGACCTTTCGGTAAGCTTCGACGGCCTCCGGACCGGTTACCAAGAGCTTCGACTCGTTTTCCCAATCGTCCGGGCGCAGGCGGGCGAACCACCCGGCTTCGTACGGGTCCTGGTTGAGGAGTTTGGGATCGGCGATGGCTGCGTCGTTGACTGCCACGATCTCACCGGAAATCGGGGAGGTCACTGGGCCGACCCACTTCCCGCTCTCCAGGGTTCCGGCGCTCTTGCCGCGCTGGACCTTGCGCCCCACGCCGCGCGGTGTCACGCTGATGATCGTCTTGGCAAGATGTTGCGCAACGTCGGTAATGCCGATCGTCACCGTCCCGTCCGGCTCGGGGCGCGCCCACACATGCTTCTCCGGCCAGTAATACCGGTCCTCTGGGATCGAGCAGCCGCGTACCTCAGCCATCCCTCGCCTCACTCCCCGTTTCATGCTCCCCACGGATATGGTGGAGGAGCAGGTCGAACAACACCAAGCGAATCTCGTACGCGTACTCGTCCAGGAAGCCTGGATCGCGCCGCGCCTTGCGCAGCGGTTGATCCCAACTCGCACCGCACAGCGGACAACTCACCGTCGCGATGGCGTATCCCGAACGTTCGTGCCAGCTGAAGGCGAGTCGGTCGGCATGCGACTCGGCCAGGTGTCGGTGAATAGTCGGCCGGTCACCCTCGAAATCGCAATACGGACAGCGCATGCTCACGACTGTGCGCTCCGCACCAGATCCAACCACGCGCCGATCTGATCCAGGGTGCACCGGATCAGTTCGTCCAGCCAGTCCAGGAGTGCATTCCCGAGCTCAGTGAGCCTGGCTGCTTCGCGCTCCAGCTCCAGTGCCACGAGTCCCGCCTGCGCGAGTTCGCCGAGACGCACGTGGAGCGCGATCCGCTCGAGCGGGAGCACCGCGGCGAGGTCTGCCAGTACGGTGGCTTCCTCCACGGACAGGTGACGCAGCAGGGCTAAGTTCATGGGGTCGCTCGCTGCACGCAGTGCCTGAAGCACGAGTGCTTCGCTGGCATCCCGGAGAACGCGCGGTTGCTCGATGAGCTGATCTAGCCAACCGGCGAAAGCTCGCTCTCCTTCCAGCCGGTCGAGTCGATCCAACGCCCGCGCGAGGACGCGGAAGCGCTGTGCGAAGGCACTGGCCAGCTGGTCAGAGCAACGCGCACTCACGAGCGTTCCTCCGTGGCGGCGAACACCGGTGCTTCCTCCAAGCCGACCGCATCGGCCACGAGCCGGGCAATGTCGGTGACGACGAGCCGACCTTCGTAGCCCGTCGTCTTGACTGCGTCGCTGTACATAGCCATGTCCTTCGGGCAGGCGACGACGAAGTAGCGGAGATCCTCGCCGAGCTGCACTGCTTCGCGGATCCGCTGCTCGCTCGGCCGCTCCTCGCCGTCGCTCCCCATCCAGATCTGACCGCCGCCAGCGCCACAGCAGTACGTGTTTTCCCCGTGTCGCGGCATCTCGCGAAGTTCTGCCCCGAGTGCCCGCAAGATGCGGCGGGGTGCTGCTGTGATCCGGTTGTAGCGGCCAAGATAACACGGGTCATGGTAGGTGACTGCCGCCGCGAGCGGCTGCCGGACGGTCAATCGCCCGTCTTCCAGGAGCTGTGCGAGGACTTCTGTGTAGTGATAGACCGGTACGGAAAAACCGAAGACGGCGTACTCGTTTTTGAGCGCGTTGTAGCTGTGCGGATCCGTGGTGACGATCGCTCGGAATTGCGCTTTTTCGAACGCGCGCAAATTCTGCTCGACGAGCAGCTCGAACAGCCCTTCTTCGCCGACGCGTCGGACGTCGTTCCCGGCATTGCGCTCGTCCTCGTACAGGAGGCCGAAGTCCAGGCCGGCCGTGTGGAAGAGCCGCGCCACCGTCTTGGTGTTCTCCTGCATCCGCGGGTCGAAGGAAGCGAAATCACCGACGAACCAGAGGTATTCGACCGGCTCCTTGCGCGCGTCCTTGATGGTGAAGGGAAGTTCTTTGGCCCAACGAGCGCGTTGGCGTGCCGGTTTCCCGAACGAATTGCCATAGCGTCCGAGACTCTCCAATGCTGCCTGCAGGCTGGGATCGAGCGGATCTCCCTGGTTGACGAGAGCACGCCGGATATCGACGAGATCGAGCATCGGACGGTTGCCGACCGGGCAGATCCGGACACACGCTGCGCACGTCGTGCAGGCCCACACTGCTTCCTTTGAGGTAGCGATCTCGAGCAAGGGTGGTGAACTCGTCCCACCAGCGAACGCACGCAAATTCCGGTTCAGATAGTAGCGCTTGTTGATCTCCAGTGCGGCAGGACTGAGTGCGCGTCTGGTACCGTGTGCCGGGCAGACGTCCTGGCAGCGGTTGCACATGATGCAGGCGTAGGCGTCGAGGATTTGGAACCAGCGCAGCTGTTCCAGTCGCTCGCTCCCCAGCTGGCCGTCGCGTGCGACTGGTGGCTCGAGCTGCCCCAGTGGACGTTCCTCGCGCAAGATCAAGTTGAGCGGAGCCATGAACAAGTGGATGTGCTTCGAGTAGGGGAAATAGGGCAGGAAAGCCAAGATCAGTCCGAGGGCGAGCCACCACGTCACGTGGCTGGCCAGGGCGAGCGTTTCGACTTCCCACCCGGTGAAGAGTCGAGCGACCAGACTGGCCGTCGGTTGGCTCCAGTCGGAGTGCCTGCTTTCGGCGATGCGCACGGCTTGCCCGACCCAGCGTGAGCCCACGTGCAAGAGGATGAATCCACCCACGATCGCCGAATCGCGCGCGATCCCGAACCGAACGCTCGGGAGGAGCAAGACACGCTCGTTGAAGCGGAAGGGTCGCAAGCCGAACCGGCGGAACAAGAGCCCGATCATGCCGACGAGCGCTGCTACGCTCAAGAGGTCGGCGACGAGATTGTAGGCTCCGGCGATGCCGCCCCGATGCAGGGTCGTGAAGCCGGTGAATCCCTCGAGGATATCGAGGATATTGACCAGGCCGTAGAAGACGAAGGCAAAGAAAATCCCGGCATGCAGCAGGCTCACCCAGGGACGCGCTCGAAAGATCGGCCGTTGCAGGAGGATGTCGATACTGACCGGGACGACGCGCCGCACGAAGAGCGACCAGCGGGGCCGACCCTGTCCGCGGCCGATGGCCCGCACCAGGCGCGAGACACCGTGTGCGGTGAGCAGGAGCGAGACGAGAGCCAGGAGAAGGAACGCGATCCGTTCCGGTGTGCTGAGCACGGGATCAACCCTCCAGTCGCTCCAGCAGCGCCTCGGTGACCTCGAAGAGGTCGGCGACGGCTCCGTAATCGGCGACGGTGAAAATCGGAGCCTTCGGATCCTTGTTGACGGCGATGATCAGCTCGGCATCCTTCATGCCTTCCAGATGCTCGGGAGCGCCGCTGATCCCGAGCGCGACGTACAGCTTCGGCTTGACCTTCAGGCCGGATTTGCCGACTTGTCGCGAGCGCGGCAGCCAGCCGGCATCGACCAGCGGGCGGGATGCTGCCAGCACGGCGCCGAGCGCCTGCGCGAGCTGTTCGGCCAACTCGAGGTTGTCCTTGCTTTCGATCCCGCGGCCCACCGCCACGATCTTTTCGGCTCGTGTGATGTCGACGTCGGCTGCTTCCGGTCGTTCCAGCGCGATGACGCGGCTACGCAGTTGCTCGAGTTCAGCCGGTGCCGGCACGCGCTCGATCGTTCCTGGTGCGCCCGGTGATGCGGTATCTTGTGAGAAGGCACCGGCGAGCGCGCCGATGATCGCAGGTCCGTCGCCCAACGCTACGTCCGCCAGGATCTTGCCGCCGAAAAGCTGGGCGGTGGCGATCCACTGTCCATCGCGTGACTCCAGTGCCCGGCAATAACTGACCAGCAGCCAGCCGAGACGAGTTGCCACCCAAGCAGCGATGTCCATCCCGAGCGACGTATTCGGCACGAGAGTCAGCTTCGGTGGAACATCGGCCAGCAGTGCGGCGAGTGCCCGCGCTGCAGCCTCCGGGGCGAGAGAGCGGAGCGAAGGGTGTTCGAGGACCGTCACCCGATCGGCTGGCAGGCGCTCGGCGAGCTGCATGACTCCTGATCCCAGCAAGACTGCGTCGACCATCGCGCCGTCCACGTCCGCGATGCGGCGAGCGACGCCGAGCAGTTCGTAGGTCACATCGGTCGGTTCACCGTCGAGGTGCTCGACGACCACGACGATTCGCTGGGCCATCGTCCTCCTCCTCGCTCACAGCAGTCCGCGGGCGCGCAACAACTCGATCATTCGCTCGGCGATCTCCGCTGCGCTTCCGGTCAGGAGTTCGGCTTGGCTGGCTTCTTCGGGTAGACGCAGACGCTCGACCGCGACACTCGGTTGGGCGGGGAGTTCGACTTCGATCTCTTCGATCGTCGCCTCGCGCATCACTTGCCGGACGCGGCTGACCGGGACATAGCGTGGCGCTTGGCGAGCCGCTTGAATACCGAGGATGGCGGGAGGTTCCAGTTCGAGCAGCAGGGTCATCCCGCCCCAGAGCTCCTTGCGAGCCTTCAGACGGCCATCACTGAACTCGGTGCCGATCACCACACTGGCGTGTGGCCAGCCGAGCAGTGCGGCGAGGGTCGGTGCGAGTTGCCCGTCCAGATCGTCCGGTGCCTGCACGCCGGTCAACGCGAGGCGTGGCGCCAGATCGCGCAGGATCGGTGCCAGGATCTCGGCTGTCGCACGGGTACTCAGCCAGGTCTCTTCGAAATCACCGACCAGCTTGATCGCGCGCTTGGCCCCCTTGGCGAGCGCCGTGTACAGGGCTTGATCGAGTTCCCCCGTGGTATCGATGCCGATGACGATCACCTCGTCGCCGCTGGCGTCGGCCAGCAGCAACGCCTCTTCCAGCGCGTGGTCGTCGTACTCGTTCAACACGTAGGTTACGGTGTCGCGGTCGAGTTCGTTTCCCGAGGGGGCGATCGCGAGTTCCTCGACCACGTCCGGCACTTGCTCCAGGATCACCGCGATCGTCATGCTGTTGCCTCCCCGATCATCCCCATCGCTTCGGCCAAAAGCTCAGCGATATCGCGGACACGCAAGCGGCCCTCGTTTCCGGTCGACTTCACGGCATCCTCGAAGCGGGAGACTTCGTACGGGCAGCACACGACCAAGGTGTCGGCACCGGTGCTGACCGCTTCGAGCACGCGCTCCTCGGAAAGGCGCCGGCGCTGATGGCCAGCCGCGAAGCTGTCCAGCCACATGCCACCGCCACCACCGCCGCAGCAGTAGGAGTTCTCGCGACAACGCAGCATCTCGACGAACTCGATGCCGGGAATCGCCTGGATCAGTTGCCGTGGTGCCTCGTATTCGCCGTTGTGACGACCGAGGTAGCAGGGGTCGTGGAAAGTGACGCGGTAGGGCAGTGGGCGAACCAGGAGCGGCTGCAGACGCGAGAGCTCGCGGGCGAGGAGCGTCGTGTAGTGCCACACGTCGTAGTGTCCGCCGAGTTTCGGATAGTGCTTGCGGAACGCGTTGAGGGCATGCGGATCGGTCACGACGATGTGCTGAAACTCGTACTTGGAGAGGGTACGGATGTTCTCCTCGGCCAGCATCTCGAACAGCCCGCGCTCACCGGCCAGCCGCTGCGAGTCGCCGGCACACTTCTCCTCGCGACCCAAGATGGCGAAATCGAGTCCGAGCGCGTGGAAGATGCGGGCCAACGCGATCGAGGCGTCGATCCCGCGCGGATGGTAGGAGGGGTAGCACTCGACCCACCACAGCCACTCGACCGGACGCTGGATCTGATGCAGGATCGGCACGGGTACGCCGGCGTCCTTGACCCAGGCTTCTCGCTTGCGGGCCGGTTGCCCGAGCGGGTTTCCGTATTTGGCAGTGTTCTCGAGTGCCTCCTGAAGTTCGGCGGGAATCGGGCGTCCACTCAGCATGGCGTGCTCGCGGGCCGCGGGCATGATCTGGATCATATCGACCTGCTTGGGGCAGACGCGGAGACAGTTGGCACACGTGGTGCAAAGCCAGAGGTCGGGCGAATCGAGGAGGTCGATCCCGGTCTGCGCCCGACGGTACAGCTTGCGTGGCCCATAATCACCGACCACGTCGACCGGGCAGACCGGCACGCACTTGCCGCACTGGTAGCACCAGGCGAACGATTCCCCGCCAGGCAAGCGAGCGATCTCTTCGATCAGCTCGGGGGTATAGTCCCAGATGACGCGTTGGCCGAACATCCGGTTCCAAGGACCGGAAATATCGACCCCTTCGACGATCGCGGTTTCTCGCTCCCAGACTTCCTGCACCTTTTCCAGACTCGGATCCATCGTCAGCTCCTTTCACGAGCGGACGGCGCGTGCTCGGCCGAGACCCAGCAAGCGCCGCGCGAGTTGGGGGAGAGGCGGCAAGAGCCGATTGAATTCCCGACTCAGGCGCCAATTGGTGATGCCGTAGAGATAGACGCTGTAGGCCAGCGCGAGAAAGGCGTCAGTGACGAAGGGACCGAATTCCGGATCGTCCGCCAGGTCGTCGCGCACGAGTCCGCTGTTGCGGCCCAATTCCGTGCCCATCGCGACGAGCGGGCGCAGCTGGCGGTACTGAGCGCCGATGCTGCGTCCCTCCAGGGCTCGCGTGGAGGAAGCGAGGAGTGGAAGGATACCTGTGCCGTGCTCGATATCCCACAGCCAGCGGGTCCACAGCCAGTAGCGGGCCGGTGCTCGTAGGTGAAGGACGCCGGTGGCCAACTCCAACGCCAATCGCCGATCCAGGTCGCTGCAACGGGCCAGGAACTCGTCGAGCCGCTCCTCGACCGGCTGTTCCTCGTGAAGGAGAAGCGGGAGGGCAGCACAGACCTGTGTGCGGACGGCCTGCTGCGCGAGTGTTTCCGCCTGGCGAGCCGTCGCGGTTACCGCACGGGTCAGCTCTTCCCACCCGCTCGACTCGCCTCGTCCCACTTCCCGAGCGATCCGTTCCACCAGCGGAGCGAGATACTGACGGCGCCCTGCGAGTTCCCGGGCGATCGCGAGCACATCGTCCGGTGATACTTGCTCGAGTCCCTCTCGGAGCGTCTCGGCCAGTTCTGGGTCCTCCGGGCCGGTCTTGGGCTTGACGAGATGGCTCGGCCGCAGCGGTTGACTCATCGTCGCCTCCTAGCGCCCGCGGATATCGCGGCCCCAGAAACCGACACCCAACAAGGGACCGAGGAGACAGAAATCGAAGACACCGGCCGCGAGCGGTACGAGGCCGATCACGACCAGGACCCAGCCCCAGGTTCCTTGGACCACCAGGAGACCGAGCAGGATGAGGACGATGCCGACGACGATCCGCAAAAGGCGCCCCGTCCCGCTGGCCATGAAACCGACGAAGGGATTGCGCTTGGCTGGCACTGCCATCTCGCTGCTCCTTCCTGAATCCGGTGATGCACGCGTGCGTCCGCGGAGCTTCATCGCGTTCCGACCAAGGCTCGGCGCGCCGTCGCGACCGCTCGCGCTGCGGCGAGACCGGCAGTGGCGAAGGTATCGTCCAAATCGGCTGGTCGGGCCGCCGCACCGACGACGTAGATTCCCGGTCGGGAAGTCGCCACTGGGTCGAGCCCGGAAGGGCCGCCGGCCTCGATGAAGCCGTATTTGTTCTGGGCGATGCCGAGCAACTTGGCCATCTGCCGCGTCCCGCTGCTCGGCTCCATTCCGACGGAGAGGACGACCAGGTCGACCGTGATCTCCATCGGTCGTCCCATCGTCGTGTCCTCCCCGCGGATCAGCAAGCGATCTCCCTTGGGCAGGATCTCGCTGACGATCCCTTTGACGTAGTTGACCTTGTGTCGTTCCTGAGCCGGCCAGTACAGCTCGTTCTCCCAGTAGCCGTACATGCGCATATCGATGTAGAAGATGAAGACACGGGCATCGGGCAGCTGTTCCTTGATCTCGATCGCTTGCTTGGTGGCGATACCGCAGCAGACCTTGGAGCAGAACTCGTTCCCGATCTGTCGGTCGCGGGATCCGACGCATTGGATGAAGGCCACTCGTTCCGGGGGTTGCCCATTGGAGGGGCGGACGACCTGGTGAGCCTTGAGCATCGCCTCCATGTCGCTCAAGGTCACCACATCCGGGAACGAGTAGTAATTGTACAGTTGCGTCTCGCGCCCCGGATCGAAGTGTTGGAAGCCGGTGGCGACGATGATCGCGCTGACTCGAGCCTCTCGGCTGCCATGGGGCGTGCTCACCGTCACTCGGAAATCGCCTGCCTCCCCCTCGCACGCAGTGACCTCGCTCCGAGTCAGCACTTCGATGAGGGGGTGATCGGTGACTGCAGCGACGAGTTCTCCGATCGCTTCTTCGGCATCGCGGAAGTGGTGCGTCAGCTTCGCGTACCGTTCGGCATCCGGTGTGCCACCGAGTCGCCCCCGGCGCTCGACCAGGAGCACTGGATGACCGAGCGCCGCAGCGGTGCGCGCGGCCTCGAGTCCGCCAGGACCGCCACCGATGATCAGGATAGGACGGGTCGTCTCCTGCACGGCTTCCCCCTCACCGCGTCACGATCGGCTGTTCAGCGTCTTGCCAGGTCAGGCCCGGCTTCTCGCCGCGCTCGATCGCAGCCAAGTCCTCTTCGAATTCGGCCCAGTAGCGCTCCCAGTCGATGCCGAGCTTCTCGAGCAGCGGTCGCCAGTCGGTCGAATGCCAATGCAGCTGTAGTACGCGGAACGGATGCGCGCCCATGGCGAGAGCGGCCACTTGCGAATCGGCGAGGACCGGAACACCGACGCGCCGCTGATGGGCTCGCGCGGCGAACTGGCTCTTGTCCAGCGTCGTGACGCACCCTGTGTCGTGCGTCACCGTCATGTCCGGGTTGGCTTCGTCCTTCATCACCTCGATCTTGCGTAGGACGGCGAAGGAACGGGTGAAGTCGCGCTGGACGAGGATGTGACGGAAACCGAAACCGCAACAGTCGAACCACGTGGAGTAATCGGCGACCGTGATCCCCAGTGCCTGGAGCAGCGCCGTCACCGTCGCCGTCCGCTGCCCACCGTAGATGTCCGGGTCGTAGATGGCGTCTTCCGCTACGATCTTGTAGTAGTGGCAAGCAGGATGGACACAGGCGGTGATGCCGCGCATGTCGATGACTTGCCGCTCGGCGATCCGCTGGCGCATGACGTGCACCCACTCGCTGTAGTGCACGATCTCCTCGGGAACGACGAGCGGCTTACCGAGTTTGTCGAGAACGCGACGGACTTGATCGCGCAGCTCCTTGTGATGCACCAACTGTTCGCGGAGTTCCTTGTAGTGACCGTAGCTCGTGCCGCAGTGGATCAGCGGGTAATAGCCGGTCTCGTAGGCGGCAGCGAAGTTGCGGCACATCACCAGGAGCTGGGCGACCGCATTGGAGGTCGCTGAGGCGTAGTAATTCCAACCGGTGCAGGAGGTCTGGTCGGTGGGATCGAGGTAGTCGATCCCGAACTGCCGGTTCAGCCACAGGATGGAGGTCGTGTAGCCCGGAATATGACCGCACTGACCGCACGACTTGTGGTGCCACAAATGATCGATGGGTACCTTCTTCGTGCGTCCGTACTTGGTCGTCACCTCGACATACGGTTCGGGAACTCGTTGCACGATCAGTTCCCCACGAGCCTCCAGCTCGAACAACTCCTCGCGGAGGTCCGGTCGGGGTGCTTCGGCCGGGTTGGGACGGACTGGTTGCGCCTTCTTCTCGCGAATCTCGACGAGCGGAAGCATGTGCTCGCTCATTCCACCGCCTCCAGTTCCTCTTCCATGATTTCGACCAAGAGTTCGTAGAGCCCTTCGTCGACCTCGCGGATCACCTCCATGTTTCCAGTCTCGAACCAAATGGTGTAGAGCTCGCGCAGGGTCTTGTCGTCGGTCCGCCAGGCGGCATCAGTCACGTTGCGCAGCGTGTCCACGGGAATCGCCTTTCGCCAGGTTGTCATGTTGCGGCTGAATTCGCGTACCCATGGTCCCCAATCGGGGAAGAAATCGGGCTGCAGCATATCGGGGGAGACTTGATTCCCCTTGAGCATGATCTTGTAGATGACCCGGCTGTACCCTTGGAGTGCCTGCTGAGCGCGTTCGAGTCCATGGCGAACCGCGACCTCGCGCATCAGGGTGACCAGCCCACCCGGATTGTTGCCACGCGGGCAGCGGACGCAGGAAAAGCACTGGGCGCAATTCCAGATGTCTTCCATGAGAATCTCGTAGAAGCGCTCGACGTCCTCGCGGGCGAGCGCTTGCGCGATGACGCGAGGACTGAAGTCGTAGAAGCGCGCCGAGGGGCAAGCGGAGACGCAGATGCCGCATTCGTAGCACCCATAAAGGAAATCCGAATAACGGGGATCGCTCTTGACTTCTTCGAAGAGTTCCCGCTTGCGTTCTTCCGGAACGTCGGCGTAGCGTGGCCCGCTCTTCGTCGGACTCCAGGTGGAGACGCTCATCGTCAGCCTCCTGTTCGGGCAGCGTGCTGCACCCGTGCGCGAAGTTCCTCGAATGTCGGGACTCCGGTGAGGCGCTCACCGTCGATCAGGAACGTCGGAACCACGACGATCCCTGCTTCCTGCGCTGCGGCGCGACCGGCAGCCGATGCCAGGCTGATCACTTCGACCTGAATCTCCGGCTCATCGGTAGCCAGGCGTTGCACCAGCGCGAGCGCTTCGGCGCAACCGGAGCAAATCGGGTGCGTGAAGAGCCTGATCCGCGTCATGGCAGCTCGTACCCCTCGCAATGGACGCAGTCATCGAGCCCGCGGCGCGTCATGAATGCGTCGTAGGCGGCGATCGCTGCTGGGCCACCCAGGAGCTCGCTGAGATCGTGCGCGAGACCATCGGGGGCCAGCCGAACCAGCCAACCGCGACGATAGGGACTACGGTTGACCAATTCCGGATCCTCGAGTAGAGCAGTATTCGTTTCGAGCAGTACTCCGGCGATCGGTGTCCGGTAGGCGCCCAGCCACTTCGCACTCTCCACGACTGCGACCGTGGCGTCGCGGGCGTAGTGACGTCCGGTTGGACGGAAGGTCACGTGAAGGATGCGGCCAGCGACCGTTTGGGCGACATCGGTGTAGCCCAGCCGCACCGACCCGTCCGCTTCGACCCGTACCCATTGGTGGGATTCCACTCGATAGTACAGGTCGAGCGGCAGGATGCAGCGATGGACGATCGCGTAGCCGGCAGTTTCCCTCATCAGAACGCCACCACTGCGTCGGCTTCCAACGCCATCAAGTTGAATGCCGCACCGCCGATCATCTGCACGCCCTCGATGAGGTCGTCGATCGTCAGACCGTGCAGATCGAGCGATGGCTGACAAACGTAGAGCTTGACGCCCAAATCGAGTGCCTGATCGATGAAGTGCTTGAGCTTGGCGCCGCCGCCGCCTGCTTTCGGTACCACCAAGGTTTCTGGAACCCCTTTCTTGAGAAGCGTCGGGCCGTTCATGGTGAAGTAGATCGCGGCTTCGATCTCCATGGCAGCAGCTGCCGCCGCTAAGAAGAAGGGGGTAGCGCTACGTTCCGGCGTGTCGACACCGTGGGTCTGCACATACAAGATCTTTTTGGTCTCCTCGCTCATCACCGTATCCTCCGCCCTGTCTCAGATGAAGAGCGAGACATCCGCGTCAGCTGCGAACTCCAGGAAGGTCGCGGCACCACCGACCGAGCACTCGGGAATGAAGTCCTCCCTCTTGAAGCCGAAGACGTCCATCGTCATCTGGCATGCGATGAGATTGACGCCCGCATCGATACACAGCTGCCGCAGCTCGAGCAAGGAGGGGACTCCCTTTTCCTTGAAGGTCTGCTGCATCAAAGTCGTCGCGAGGTGCGAGAAGCCGGGTAGTGCCTCGACGAGCGCGGGGATCGGCCAGGAGATCTGGCGCAGCGCCGGTGGACCGAACGGCATCTTGAGCGGCATGGCGGGATTGCCGAGCGGACTGACTTTGGGATCGTAATTTCTCAACAGCAAGGGAAGGCCGTAAAAAGTAAAGAAGATCCCGACTTCCCAACCCATCGCTGCTGCGGTCGAACCGAGGATGAATGGCGGATAGGCAAAGTCGAGCGTTCCTTTGCTCGCGATGATCGCGAGTCGCCGGGGCGCTTCAGGATCGCGACGGGACATCGTTTCCCTCCTCTCGTGCTCAGCGAACACGCCGGAAGAAGAAGACGTATTTCCCGTTTTCCTCGTGAGCATCGATGAGTTCGTTTCCGGTCTGTCGAGCCCACGCTTCCATGTCTGCGGGTGCACCTGGGTCAGTGGCGATGACTTTGAGCACCTGCCCGATGGCGATCTCCTTGATCGCCTTGGAGGTCCGGATCACCGGGAGTGGGCAGAGCAAGCCGCTGCAATCGAGAACCCGGTTCGGCTGCAGCACGTCCGTCATGCCGTCGCCTCCTCCGATGGCACCCTACTCGGGTACAGTACCCCACAAGCCCCAATAGCCAACACAGCTTGAGACACCCTCATCATAGCACTCAGGGTCGTCTTGGTCAAGCACCGTCTCCTGGCTGTCAACGGCACTGCCCGTGTACATGTGTTCGCCTCCGTCGAGCGATCGCCGCGGGGCTGCTCAGCGTTCAGTGGCCCGATAGACCGATCGCGCAGGCAGTTTTCCGGACCTCGTCCCGGTATTCGTCAGCGCTCTGCGCCGGCTCGGCTCGGAATCACACGAGCCGGGGCGTCCACTTTCAGCGGCGCGCGGGCAGGAAGTCATGGGGGCCGGAGCGCGGGCGCGATCGTCGCGGGGACGGCCTTGCCACGCAGTCGGGCATCCTCGTCTTATCTATGAGAGGATCAGGGGGTAACCGAACGGAGGATCTGCCCGCAAGCGGAAACGACCCTGCGCACAGCGATCCGAGCTGCGGTTGAGAACGCGAAGCATCGGCCAGGCAGGATGACAGGGCGTGTGCGTTGCGGCATGGTTGCACAGGCAAGAGTCCTGTTCAGCGAGGCTGCTCGTCGGGCAGCCGCGACTCGCGTTCATGCTTGGCTGGAAATAAATGATGGATGGGGGGCGAAATGGATGCCTCGGCGATCGTCCGAATCACCGAACGCGTTCTCGCGCGGCTCGATCTCCTGAACAGCGCTCGGGAGCGTGCGCTCGCGGAAACGCGCCAGATCACTCGCTTGAGCGCCAATGCCGTTCGGGCTGTCCATCGGGGCGAGTTCGCCGAAGCAGAGGCGCTACTGGAAGAGGCGCGGCGGATCAAGGAAGCGCTGACCGCTCATCTGGCCGACTACCCAGCCATCTACTGGTCCGGCTATGTCCAAGATGCGCACAAGGAATATGCGGAGGCGAGCTTGACGCTCGCGCTGGTTGCTGGTCGGCCGATTCCCAGCCCGGAGACGCTCCAGGTCGAGGATGCGGTCTACTTGAACGCGCTCGGTGAGGCATGCGGGGAACTCCGCCGCCATATTCTCGACCTCATCCGGGCCGGTGAGCTCGGGCGGGCTGAGACGGTGCTCGCTGTGATGGACGAAATCTACGGTGTCCTGGTACAGGTCGACTATCCGGATGCAGTCACCAACGGTCTCCGGCGGACGACCGATATGGTGCGGGGCGTGCTGGAGCGGACGCGGGGTGACCTCACGCTCGCAGTCGAGCAGCAAAAGTTGAGCGACGCACTGGCCCAGGCCCGCCGAGCGGTCGGCCCGAGCGAGCCTGGGCAGTCGACCTGATCGGTCGTCACTCAGGCGACGCCACGAAGGAGCTTCTCGCACTCCTCCTTGTGGCGCGTCTCGTCCGAGATGATCTCCTGCAGGTCGTTCGCCAGACCGTAGTCGCCGAACTCTTCGGCCTGCTTCATGCGCTCGACGTAACTCTTGATGGTGCGTTCCTCCGCCTCCAGCACCCGCTCGATCATCTCCCGATTGGAGCGCGCCTTGGGTACCGGCAGCGGCTCGTCGACCGGCTCGCCGCCGAGCGCAGTGATCTTGTTGGCCAGGAACAGCGCATGACGAAGCTCGTCCTGGATCTCCTTCTGGAAAAACTCAGCGAGTTCGATGCGATCCACACCGGTCGCCGATGCAGCGTAGTGGATGTACATGATGATGGCCTGGAATTCACCCGCCAGATCCTGATTCAGCCCATCGATGAGCGTTTTCTTGTCCATAGTTTCCCCCGTTCCCTGAACCCGATGAGAGAAGTATAGCTCGTGTGGCCTCAGAGAGTGGCGGCGGTCGCTCGCTCCGGTTGCCAGCGCAGATCCAGCTCCCGATTGGCGCGTACGTCATCCAACCGCTTGTAGAAAGTCTGGTGCGGTGCCTGCCGCACGAACTCCGGATCGCGCTCCACTTCCTCAGCGATCTGCCGCATCGCTTCGACGAACCGGTCGAGCGTTTCCAGACTCTCGGTCTCGGTCGGCTCGATCATCAGCGCTTCTGGGACGATCAAGGGGAAAGCGACCGTCGGTGGGTGGAGACCGAAATCGAGCAGGCGCTTGGCGATATCCATCGCCCGTACACCATGCCGCTTCTGGCGCACCGCGGAGAGCACGAACTCGTGCATACACGTCCGGTCGTACGGTACCTCGTACACATCGCGCAGACGGGCCAGGAGATAGTTGGCTGCCAGTACAGCGTTCTCGCTGACGCGGCGGAGTCCAGCCGCCCCGTGCATCCGGATGTACGCATAAGCGCGGATGTGCATCCCGACATTCCCGTGGAAGGAATGGATCTTGCCGATGGAGCGTTCTGGCCAGTGCCAGGTGTACTCGGGATCCTCACCGGGACGTCGCACGACGATCGGGCCGGGGAGGAACTCGGCCAGGTGCGCTTTGACCCCGACCGGCCCACTTCCGGGGCCGCCACCACCGTGCGGTGTCGAGAAGGTCTTGTGCAAGTTGAAGTGCATGATGTCGACGCCGAAGTCGCCGGGGCGCGCGATGCCGAGCAGCGCGTTGAAGTTCGCGCCATCGTTGTAGACCAGGCCGCCGACGCTGTGGATCAGGTCGACGATCTCAGTGATGTTCTCGTCCCAGAGGCCGAGCGTGTTGGGGTTGGTGATCATGATCGCTGCGGTATCCGGCCCGACGAGCTGCCGCAATTGATCGATATCCACGTTGCCGCGCGCATCCGACTTGACCTCGACGACCCGAAATCCGGCCATGGCAGCGGTCGCTGGGTTGGTGCCGTGTGCCGAATCCGGGATGATGACGGTCCGGCGCTCGTATTCGCCGCGGGCATCGAAGTACGCTCGCGCGATGAGGATGCCAGTGAGTTCGCCGTGCGCACCAGCGGCTGGCTGCAGCGAGACGGCGTCGAAGCCGGCGATCTCCGCGAGGAACTCTTGCAGTTCGTACATCAGGCGGAGAATGCCTTGCACGGTTCGCGGATCCTGGAGCGGATGGAGATGCGCAAAGCCAGGAAAGCGAGCCACCAGCTCGTTGATCTTCGGGTTGTACTTCATAGTGCAGGAGCCCAGCGGGTAAAAATCGATATCGACGGCATGGTTGAGCTGCGAGAGGCGGGTGAAATGCCGCACGACGTCGATCTCGCTGACTTCGGGGAGCGGCAATTCGTCCCGCACGTGTTCGACGGGTAGTGGTGCCTCCGGGACATCGAGATCCGGTACCGAGGTGCCTGCCCGTCCCGGTTTGGAAAGCTCGAAAATGAGCGGTTCCACGCGCATCGCTGATCCTCCTACGCGAGATCCCAGCCTCGAGGGTAGCCTAGCATGCTGTGCCTCGTACAGCAATGGCGGACATGCCGGTCGGCCGGAGGCGATAGCCCAGCCGCTTTTTCCACGCCAGTGAAGGAGGCAGGTCGACAGCTGCTATCACCGTGCGCTCCTACTGGCGCGTGAACCGCCCGGTGAGTGCTAGAATCGACGTCGAGGAGCGGGGCAGCACGGAGCGACCACGTGGCGGACGAGCGCACCATCTACGGCGGGCAAGCGGTCCTCGAAGGTGTCATGATGCGCGGCGTCCGCCATCTGGCGACGGCGGTTCGCTTGCCGGACGGCCGCATCGCGGTCTGGGAGATGTCGCTCGCTCCTGAGCGGTGGGCAGCGCGGTTGCGCCGTGTTCCCCTCGTGCGCGGTGTGTTGGCCTTGTGGGAGACGCTCGTCCTCGGTGTGCGCGCGCTGGTCTTTTCTGCGCACGTCGCTGTCCGCTATGACCCAGATTTCGAGCAGACAGAGCCTGGTACGAATTCGAGTTCGGTCCGTGGTCTCCTGTGGGGAACTGTTGCGCTCTCGCTCGCTCTTTCCGTTGGTCTTTTCTTTCTCCTCCCGCTCGGTGTCGCCAGCCTGCTCGACCGATGGGTCGGGTCGGGCTGGGCGATCCATGCGTTGGAAGGGACGATCCGGCTCGGGATCCTGCTGGGCTACTTGGCCGTGATCGGGCGGACACCGGACATCGCGCGCGTCTTCGGGTATCACGGTGCTGAACACAAGACGATCCATGCCTGGGAGCACGGCGATCCGTTGACGGTGGAGGGGGCTCGCCCGCACAGTGTGCTGCATCCGCGGTGCGGGACCGGTTTCCTGCTGATCGTGGTCGCGCTCTCGGTCGTGGTGTTCGCCTTCCTGGGCTGGCCGTCGCTGGTGTGGCGCGTTCTCTCGCGGGTCGCGTTGATTCCGCTGATCGCGGCCTTGGCGTACGAAGCCATTCGCTTGGCTGCGCGCTGGTTCCACCTGCGCCCGGTGCGGGTCTTGCTCGCGCCGAGCCTCGCGCTGCAGCGGCTGACGACCCGAGAGCCGGACGATGCGATGCTCGAGACGGCTGTCGTCGCGTTGCACCGCGTCTTGGTCGCTGAAGGGCATGCGATACCCGCCCCGGCGGTGTCCGCACCGGTCATCGTGGTCGACGAAGCCGGTCAGGAGCAGACGCCCGTCGCTCCGACCGGCAAGCGAGAGGAACGAGTATGACGACACCAGCCAAATTGTGGGGAGGTCGTTTCCAAAAGCCGACGCACGAACTCGTCGATCAGCTCAATGCGTCTCTCCCCTTCGATCGACGGCTGGCGCGCCACGATATTGTGGGCTCGCTCGCCCACGTGACGATGCTCGCCCAGCAAGGAATCATTCCGAGGGACGATGCGCGGACGATCGCTCGCGGGCTTCGGGCGATCCTCCGCGAGATCGAAGAGGAGCGTTTTGCGTTCCGGTTGGCGGACGAAGACATTCACCTGAGCGTCGAGCGACGGCTCCACGAACTCATCGGACCGGTCGCCGGTCGACTCCATACCGCCCGCAGCCGTAACGATCAGGTGGCGCTCGACTTCCGTCTCTGGATGCGCGAGGCTCTGCTCGATATCGTTGAGGGCATCGTCGAAACGAGCGGTGCGCTCCTCGATCTTGCCGAACTCCACCGCGATGTCGTGATGCCCGGCTACACGCACCTCCAGCGTGCCCAGCCGGTTCTCTTGGCTCATCACTTGCACGCCTATGTCGTCATGTTGACTCGAGATCTGGAGCGCCTGCGCCAGCTCTATCAACGGGTCAATCGTTCTCCGCTCGGGTCAGGCGCGCTGGCTGGTGTTCCCTATCCGATCGATCGGCACGTGGTCGCAGCGCTCCTGGCCATGGACGGGGTGCTCGAGAACAGCATCGACGCCGTCTCCGATCGCGATTTCGCACTGGAGTTCTTGGCTGATCTCGCGATCCTGATGGCGCATCTCTCGCGTCTGGCCGAGGAGTTGGTCCTCTGGTCGAGCAGCGAGTTCGGCTTCATCGAATTCGACGATGCCTTCGCCACCGGTTCCTCGATCATGCCCCAAAAGAAGAACCCGGATGTTGCCGAGCTCTTGCGCGGGAAGAGTGGACGCGTGTTCGGGCACTTGATCGGTCTGCTGACGGTCGTCAAGGGACTTCCGTTGGCCTACAACAAAGATCTTCAGGAAGACAAAGAAGGTGTCTTCGACGCCTTCGATACCGTCGCGCTCCTGCTGCGTGTCCTGCCGCCCATGTTGCGCACCTTGCGGATCGACCGCGAGCGGCTCGAGGCGGCAGCTGGCCAGAACTTCACGCTCGCGACCGACATCGCCGATGCGTTGGTTCGGGCGGGTGTCCCGTTCCGGGAAGCCCACGAGGCGGTCGGGCGACTGGTTGCGTTCTGTCTGGCGTCCGGGAAGAGTCTCGATCAGTTGACCGCCGACGAACTGGCTCGGTTCCATACCGCACTCGCGGAGATCAGGTTGCCGCGGACGGTGTGGGATGCAGTGCGTGCTCGGGAACACCCGGGAGGCACTGGACCGGAGCACGTCGCACGGGCGATCGCGGCGAGTCGGGCTGACTCGGCGGTCGCACGACAGTGGCTCGCGAGCGAGCGAGAGCGGATCGAGCATGCCTTTACTCTGCTCTTGAGCGAGGACGTGCCATGACCAGCATCGAACCAGAAACGCGTTCCGCCCTGCCACGAGCGATCCGGGTGGAGCCGGTACGGACACCGGAGGAACTCGAGCTCGTCTACCGGATCCGCCGCGAGGTGTTCGATCAGGAACAGCACCTGACGACGTGGGTGCACGATTATCCGGAGGACGGTGCAGGACTGAACGTGCTCGCCTGGATCGACGGGGAAGCCGTTGGAACAGGGCGGGTCACGCTCTGGGGTGACGAGGCGCAGATCGCCTGGGTGGCGGTCCGCAAGCCCTACCGTGGGCAAGGCGTCGGGCGAGCCATCATGGAGCGACTGATCCGCTGGGCAGAAGAGCAGGGTGCGCGAACGGTCACGCTCAATGCGCAGACGCACGCCCTCGAGTTCTATCGCAAGTTGGGTTTCCGGCCGGTCGGTCGGCCGTTTTCCATGGCCCACATCGAGCATCAGCTCATGGAGCGCGAGCTCCACCCGGTCCGAACGAAGGGAGGCCAGTGATGCCCTCGGTCCGCCAGCCGATTTTGTTGCAAAAGAAGCCGGACTGGTTCCGCGTGCGGCGGGAGCACGGGCCCAACTATCTCGAACTCCGGCGCCTGGTGCTGGAGGAGGGTTTGCACACGGTCTGTCAAGAGGCGCGCTGCCCCAACATCTACGAATGCTGGAACCAGCGCACGGCGACGTTCATGATCCTCGGCGATCGTTGCACACGGGCGTGCCGCTTTTGCAATGTCCGGTGGGGACGAAGCGGCACGGTCGATTGGGAAGAGCCACGCCGCGTGGCTGAGGCGGTCGAGCGTTTGGGGCTGGACTTCGCAGTGATCACGTCCGTGAACCGGGACGATCTGCCTGATGGTGGAGCTGCTGTCTTCGCGGCGACGATCCGCGAGATCCGCTCACGCATCCCCTCGTGCGGCATCGAGGTTTTGATTCCCGATTTCCTCGGGAATTGGGACGCCCTGCGCACCGTCGTCGAGGCACGGCCTGAGGTGATCGCGCACAATATCGAGACAGTGCCGCGACTCTTCCGCGTCATCCAGCCGTGGGACGAGTACGACCGGAGCCTCGAACTTTTCCGACGCGTGCAGGCCATGAACGACACGATCGCGCTCAAGTCGGGCCTGATCGTCGGTATGGGGGAGACGTGGGACGAGCTCCTCGCTGTCATGCGCGACCTCCGTGAGGTCGGCGTGGAGATCTTGACCATCGGGCAGTATCTGCCGCCGACACCGCGACATTTCCCGCTCCATCGCTACTACACGTTGGAGGAATTCGAGGAGCTGCGGCGCATCGGCGAGGAGGAGTTGGGATACGTGTACGTAGAGTCCGGCCCGCTGGTGCGCTCGTCCTACCACGCCAAGGAGCAGTACGAGCGTTATCGCGCCCGTCGCCTCGCGGCACGACAGGGGTAAGAACCATGCTCGATGCTCCCGTCGTCGCGCTCCAGCTCGGACGAGTCGACTACCTAGCGGCCTGGGAGTTGCAGCGACAGCTTGCGGCTGCCCGACGGACGGGAGCGATCCCGGACACCCTCTTGCTCCTCGAGCACCCGCCGACGTTCACGACCGGGCGGCGCGGTGGAACCCACCACCTTCGCCTCTCGCGAGACGAATTGGCTGCGCGCGGAGTGCCTTATTACGTGACGGACCGTGGAGGCGACGTCACGTACCATGGACCAGGACAGCTGGTCGTGTACGTCATCCTGCGACTCGGTGAAGGACAGCGGCGCGTGCGGCGCTTTGTCGAGTCGCTGGAGGCGACTGTCCTCGACGTGCTGGCCAGCTATGGCATCGCGGGGGAACTCGATCCACGCCATCCTGGCGTGTGGATCGGACGCAACAAGATCGCGGCGATCGGGATCGCGATTCACCACGGTGTGACGTACCACGGCATCGCGCTCAACGTCACGACCGACCTGGAGCCGTTCGACTGGATCGTCCCCTGCGGGATTCCTGACCGCGGTGTGACCTCGCTCGCAGAACTCGTCGCTGGCCCGGTCGAGCTCGCCGATGTGCAGGCCCGCTGGCTCGAGGCTTTTGCGGAGCGCTTCGGCCGCACTGTCGAGCTCGATTCCGAGCCGGTGCGGTCGCTGGAGGAGGTCTTGCCGCGGCTCACGTCCCGATGGGCGGGAGTAACCCGATCATCAACGATTGCTCGATGATATCGCGCCGCGCGAGTGCTTCGGCGCTCGCGATGCTCCAGCGGAGCGGATGATCCGGGTAGAGCTTCTCGAGCATCTCGCGGACTTGCCGCATGAGATCGAGCGACTTGTTGAAGGTGAGGACGAGATCACCCTCGCTGAGCTCGATAAGTTCGGTGATCTCCGCCATCGTCGCACCGTTGCACCAGGCGCGCATGGCACCATAGAAACCCTCATGGTGACCAGTCGAGAGCGCGAGACCGTTGCGTCGCTCGATCTCGAACACTTCTTGCTCCAGACTTTCGAGACGGCGTCGCAGGAGAACCAGCTTCGTCGGCAAGGTAAAGTGATTGGCGAAGCGCGTCTCGCGATCGAAGGCGAACCAGGAGAAGACCTCAGCGACGTCGGCTGGCTCGAGCCCCTTGAAGAAGTCGCGGTCCAGCATCTCGCAGATGATGAGGCCGTTGGTGTCGAAGACATCGGCCAGGGTGTCCGCCTTGCTGGTGGGATACCCGCGATGCAGGTAGCCGAAATGTTCGAGCACGTTGCGGATGCCGCGCAGAAGCTCGCGAACGCGCCGCTCTTCTGCCGCGATCTCGCGCC
Organism: Thermomicrobium sp.; assembly: GCF_053493975.1. Lineage (NCBI taxonomy): Bacteria > Pseudomonadati > Thermomicrobiota > Thermomicrobia > Thermomicrobiales > Thermomicrobiaceae > Thermomicrobium > Thermomicrobium sp. Next base: position 63,108 of record NZ_JBRBZA010000058.1, on the reverse strand, counting down.
CGAGTTGGGCTTCGAGTTCCGCCCGCTCCTGCTCAAGCCGGGCGATCCGCTGTAAATTGCGCTGGTGTTCCTTGCGCCGTTGGCAAGCGTGACAGGGATGGCGGAAGCGCTGCTGAGTCAGTTCGTGAAGCGTCTGCTGGATGGTGTGGAGCCGCTCCTCGATCCGCCGACGCTCGGGTGCCAGGCGCGCCTCGACTTGCCGACGGTGTTCGAGGAGCATGGCATCGAGATCGGGGAGCGGGCGTGCCGCGAATGCACGCCAGATCTCCTCGAAGGCTTCCGTGCTGATGATTCCCCGGACATCGCTCACGGGCTGGGCCAGGAGCGCCAGGGCTTCCGGAATCGGTACCGGTTCGACATCGTGCGGGACGTAGTCGATCTGCCGGTACTCGGTCAGGAGTTCGGCCGAACCCTCGCGCGTCAGCACCAGCGCGATACCGCCGTAGGGTAAGCGATTGAGGAAGAGCACCCAGCCGCGTTCGCGCGTGTGGAGCGGCGTTCCCGGAGCCATTTCGCGGACGAGCCGGCGCAAAACCGGTCGAGAGGGAACGGCCCAGGGACGATCGTCGAGATCGGCCTCCAGTTGGGCCAGGTCGTGTTCCAAGTGTCGCTCCTGGCTCTTGGCGTGATTGAGTTGGGCGACGATGTTGCGGTAATCGTAGAGCAGCTCGTCACCGTCCAGTCCCAGGAGACAGCCACGCGGCACTGCCTCCAGTTCGTGGCCCACCTGGAGAATCTCCTCCTCCAAGAGCCGGACACGCTGAGCGGCTTGGTACTGGGCCAAGCTCTCTTGGAAAAGCTGGCGGACCCGGTCGCCGCGCGGTGGATCCCAAAGGTTGAGAACTGTGTTGTAGCGGATGGTGAAGGCTGACCGAACCGGCTCGAGGTCGCCAGTCGCGACGGCGAGCACTTCCTTGAAGGAGATCCAGGGGCTGTACGGAACGACGACGTTTCCCCGTTCGTCCATGCCGCGGCGTCCTGCGCGGCCAGCCATCTGCTGGAACTCGTTGGGTGTGAGCAGTCGCCGGCGACGCCCATCCCATTTGGTCATGCGGCCGATGACGACGGTGCGGGCAGGCATGTTGACGCCGAGAGCGAGCGTGTCGGTCGCGAAGACGACTTTCATCAGGCCCTGACTGAACAGCACCTCGACGAGCTGCTTGAGAATAGGCAGCAAGCCCGCATGGTGAAACCCGATCCCCTTGGCGGCGAGCTGGACGATCGTCTGGACCTGGCTGAGTTCGCGGTCTTCTGGCCGCAAGCTGGCGAGGAACGACTCGATGACCTGGGCGATCCGTTGCCGAGTCGTGCGGTCACGGACGAGATTGACGCGCATCATCGCGAGGCGGGTCGCGTAGTCCTCGCAGTCGCGCCGGTTGAAGAGGAAGTAGATCGCCGGCAGCATATCTTCGGCCGCGAGTGCCTGGATGATTTCCCACGGTGGTGGTTCGGCTTCCTCGGCCTCGCGGCGACGCTCGGCCGTCAGTCCACCGCGACCGATGAGGGCGCGGATTTCGCCGCCGACATTGGAGTAATCAGCGACCTGGCGGCCGTGATGATCGATGACGAGCCGCAACTTTCGGTCGTAGAAGTACCAGAGCGCCAAGGGGACAGCGCGCTCGGTGTGGACGATCAGCTGGATGGGCCGATGGGTTCGGCTGATCCAGTCGGCAATCTCTTGGGCATTGGAGACCGTCGCCGATAGGCAGATCAGCTGGATGTGCTCGGGGCAGAGGATGATCGATTCTTCCCAAGTCGTACCGCGCTCGGGATCAGCGAGATAGTGGATTTCGTCGAAGATCACGCACTGGACGCTGTCCAGTTCCCACGGTGTTTGGAGCAACATGTTGCGCAAGACTTCGGTCGTCATCACCACGATCGGAGCGTGTGGGTTCTCGGTGACGTCGCCGGTCAAGAGACCGACATTGTCACCGTAGATCGCTCGCAGGTCGCGGAACTTCTGGTTGCTGAGCGCCTTGATCGGCGTCGTGTACATGACGCGCGCACCGCGCCGGAACGTCTCGTAGACGCCGAACTCAGCGACGACCGTCTTTCCCGTTCCCGTGGGAGCAGCGACCATGACCGATTTCCCTTCCAGGAAGGCGAGCATCGCCTCCACCTGGAAGGGATCGAATCGAAAGGGATAGAACACGGAAAACTGCTCGATGCTTTCGGGTAGCGAGATCGTTTCTGTCGCCTCCATGAATCCGGTCACCGGATCTCCGCAGTTTCGTATCTCGACCAGTATAGCAACGCCGCGCGGCAGCGGACGTGCCTTCCGCGCTCCCGGTAGAATCGCCCGGGAGGCCGCGCGTGCGGGTTGGGCTCTTGGCATCGCTCTTGAGTCGCCAAAGTGGATACCGTCGTGCCGGCGTGAGCCGGTACATCGAGGCCTTGCTCCAGTATCTTCCCACTGTTGCGACTGACCTGGAACTGGTCGCAGCAGTGCCGCGAGCGGTTTGGAGACTCGCTCACCAGGATTTCGCGGGTATCGAGTGGCGCCTCACGCGCTGGCCCACCGAGCGTCCAGTGGTTCGAATCGCCTGGGAACAGCTCTGGGCATCGCGCGTGCTGCGCGATTGCGTTATCGTGCACGGCCCGGTGAACGTTCTTCCGCTCGCGCTCGATCGACCGAGTGTCGTCACCGTGCACGATGTAGCGTTCCTGCATTATCCCGAGCATTATCCACCGGCCAAGCGCTGGTACCTCCGCATCATGACCGGCCTGAGTGTGCGACGAGCCTCTCGTGTCATTGCGGTCTCCGAGCAGACTCGGCGCGATCTGATTCGGGCCTACGGTGTCGAGCCTAGTCGAGTCGTCGTGATTCCCAACGGGATCGACCCTGGTTGGCAACGAGTCGGGGACGACGAACTCGCGCATTGGCGGGCAGAACGAGGGCTTCCGGAGCACTTCCTTCTTTTTGTGGGAACGATTCAACCGCGGAAGAATGTCATCACGCTCATCGATGCTTTGGCGAAACTCGACGCAGCGATCGATTGGCCACTATACGTCGTCGGTGCTCCTGGTTGGCGGGAAACCCCGGTCTACCGGCGCGTGCAGGAACGAGGGTTGGCGCAGCGGGTCGTTTTCGTCGGTTACGCCTCACCGGCCGAGTTGCGGTATTGGTACAGCGCGGCGACGCTCTTCGTCTATCCCTCGCTGTATGAAGGGTTCGGTCTTCCGGTCCTCGAGGCGATGGCCTGCGGAACACCTGTCATTACGTCCGATCGGTCGGCTTTGCCGGAAGTCGCTGGTGAGGCTGCCTGGCTGGTCGATCCGAGCGATCCGGCTGCCCTCGCGACAGCGATCGCGACGCTCGCCCGTGATCCAGAACGGCGGATCGCGCTCGCTCGTGCGGGGCTCGCTCGCGCGCGGGCATTCTCCTGGGAACGGACGGCGCGCGAGACGGCAGCCGTCTATCGTGCTCTCGGTTTTCGGGTGCTGAATGAGCGAGGAGGAGCGACGGCATGACCGGTGCTGGCCGGCCCCTGCGCGATGTCGGTGAGGAAGAGTTGATCGAGCAGATCGCTCGATTGGTCAGCGACCGCGCGAACCGTGTGTCGATCGGAATCGGCGACGACGCTGCTGTCTGGCGCCCACGAGCAGGGCACGAACTGGTGATCACGACCGATACGTTGATCGAGCGTGTGCACTTCCGATTGGAGTGGACCGATTGGGAGGCGCTCGGGCACAAGTCGCTCGCAGTCAATCTGAGCGATATCGCGGCGATGGGCGCGATCCCGCGCCTGGCCGTGGTCGATCTTGCCGTGCGCGGAACGGAGCGTGATCGGGACATCGCGGATTTCTATCGTGGCCTGCGGGCATTGGCCCGACGCTTCGGTGTGGCGATCGTCGGGGGTGATACGACGCGCTCGCCGCTCGGGGTAGCCGTCTCGATCACCGTGATCGGTGAATCGCCGCGCGACGGCCATCATCTACTCCGGCGGGATGCCGGCCGGCCCGGTGATCTCATCGGGGTGACCGGCCCGATCGGGCTGGCGGCCGCTGGTCTGCGTGTCCTGGAGCGCGGGCTGAAAACCTTAGACGGGAGCCCGGTCATGCAAGAGCACTACCATCGTCCGCAGCCACGAGTCCGGGAAGGGCTCTTGCTGCGGCGATGTGGCGTGCGGGCGGCGATGGATATCAGCGATGGCTTGTTGGGGGACCTCCAAAAGCTCTGTCGAGCTAGTGGGGTGGCAGCGATCGTCGATCTGGTGCGTGTCCCGGTACCGAACGCGATCAAGTGGGCGTTTCCGGACTGGGAAGAGGTGGCGCTCCGCGGAGGCGACGACTACGAGCTCCTCTTCGCCGCTCCCCCAGCGGTGTTCGCACGCGTCGTACGCGCTTTCGCTCGCGCCGGGCTCCTTCCTCCGTGGAAAATCGGTCAACTCGTCGAAGCGGGATCGGCTGGGCCGATCGTCGAGTTGCGGGACGTCACCGGCCGCTGTCGGCCAGCCGATGCACGCGGTTTCGATCACTTCCGCACCGGCTGACCGTGCCCGCTCGACGTGCTAGCATGCCGGCGAGCCTGGTGAGCTGGAGGTGACTCGTGGACACGGCACGGAGCGAACTTTGCTTTCTCTCGGCGACGGAACTCTTGGATCACTATCGTCGACGCGCTCTTTCACCCGTGGAAGTCGTCGATGCAGTCCTCGCGCAGATCGAGCGAGTGGACCCACGCCTGCACGCATTCCTGACCGTCACCGCCGAGGAGGCACGGCGGCAAGCGCTCGAGGCAGAATACGCCTACGCGCACGGTGAGCACAGACCACTCCTCGGGGTACCGGTTTCGATCAAGGACGTGACGCCGGTCGCCGGAGTTCGCTGGACGAGCGGCTCGCTCCTCTGGAAGGACCGGGTGGCGACTGAAGATGCACCGGTGGTCGAGCGACTGCGGGCAGCGGGTGCGATCATCTTAGGGAAAACGAACACGCCGGAACTCGGCTGGAAAGGCGATTCGGGGAATCGCTTGATCGGCCCCACGTTCAATCCCTGGAAGCTCGATCGGACGGCAGGGGGATCGAGCGGTGGTGCTGCTGCGGCTGTGGCTGCTGGCATGGGACCGCTCGCCCAGGGCACGGATGGAGCGGGCTCAGTTCGGATTCCGGCATCCTTTTGCGGCATCGTCGGGTTCAAGCCGTCGTTCGGTCGGGTACCGTACTATCCGCCATCGGCCGTCGAGCTCTTGGCCCATGTGGGACCTATGACGCGCACAGTCGCCGATGCAGCGCTGATGCTGTCGGTCATGGCGGGGCCGGATCCGCGCGATCGCTACTCCTTGCCGTTCGAGCGCAGCGACGGTGAAGGGTTCGGAGGGGATCTCGCGGGTGCTCGGGTTGCCTGGCTGGGCCGCGTGGGTGACGTACCGGTGGATTCTGAAGTGGCAGCGATCGCCCGCCAGGCGGTGGCAGTCTTCGAAGATCTCGGCTGCAGTGTCGAGGAACTGGTGGAGCCGCTGGAGGATCCCTATCCAGTGCTCGACATTCTCTGGTCGGTCGCGATGGCTGCCGTGCACCGCGACGACCTCGACGCTGTCCGCGATCTGCTCGATCCGGGGCGACTCGCGGTGATCGAGCACGGCTTGCGCTGGCGCGGTATCGATGTCGGCTGGGCGCTTGCCGAGCGCAATCGCTACGTCGAGCGCCTGCGGCAACGGCTGGAGCGATACGATTTCGTCGTGAGCCCGACCACACCTGTGACGGCCTTTGCAGCCGGTGCCGATCATCCCGGTCAGATCGCTGGCTACCCGACGACGTACCTGAGTTGGACCCCCTTCACTTATCCGTTCAACCTCAGTGGCCAACCGGCGATCAGCGTGCCGTGTGGATGGACGCAGGAGGGACTGCCGGTCGGACTGCAGATCGTCGGGCGCTGGCGCGCCGACGCGAGCGTGCTGCGGGCAGCGGCCGCATTCGAGCGTGCCCGGCCGTGGCGTCACCAACGCCCACCGCTGGCCAGTGAAGGGGAGACAGGATGAGCACGCGTGTTCCCGCACTCGACCTCGTGAGTCACAGTCCGGATCAGACCCGCCAGATCGCAGCGACGTTAGCGCGGCACGTCCGGGGTGGCGATGTGCTTTTTCTGCAGGGGCCTCTCGGGTCCGGAAAGACGACGTTCGTGCAAGGTTTGGCGCGTGGACTCGGTATTCGCGAGTCCGTGCAGAGCCCGACCTTCATACTCGTCATGGAGCACCGCGGCACGTTGCCCGACGGCCAACCGGTCCGGCTCTACCACGTCGACCTGTACCGGCTGGAAGAGCCGGGTGAATTAGCGACCTTCGGACTGGAGGATTGCTTGAGCGATCCGGCAGGTATCGTCGTGATCGAGTGGGCAGACCGCTTGCCGCCGAATTGGGTCGAGGAGTATCTCGTCATCCGTTTCGAGCCGCTCGCCGAGAGCAAGCGGCGGCTAGCGTTCTATCCGGTCGGTACCCGCCCGCAGGCGATCATCGAGGCGCTCCGGAAGGAGGTGAGCGGTGGAGCGAAGCGGTCAACTGCTCCTGGCACTCGATAGCGGCGGGGAGCAGGTAGCGATCGCGCTGTACGACGGACGCGTCGTCGGGGAACTCCTCTATGATGCCGGGCGCGAACATACCGCGACGGTTCTGCCACGCATCCGTCAGTTGCTCGCCGAGAATCGGCGAACGATCCGTGATGTTGCAGCAGTCGCCGTCACCACCGGACCGGGGAGCTTCAATGGCCTGCGGGTCGGGATGAGTATCGCGAAGGCGCTCTGCTATGCGCTGGACGTTCCGCTCATCGGCGTCTTGACGCTCGATGCGCTGGCGTACCCACATACTGCCTTGCCCTACCCGATCCGTGCGTTCGTCGCAGCGGGGCGTGGTCGCGTGGTCTACGCCGATTACCGGCGGCAGGGAGATATCTGGGTACGGGACTCGTCCTTGCGCTCGGTACGTCTCCACGAGCTGACGGATGGGTTGTTGGGACGCGCCGTACTGGCGGGGTATCTCGCTCCCGAGGAAGAGGCGCTGGTACGGTCTCATCCGCTCGTCATTCTTCCCGCTCCAGCGTTGCGCCAGCTTCGTCCTGCCTGGGTGGCCGAACTGGCTTTTCGGCGCTGGAAGGCAGGCGAGAGCGATCCGGTGGCTGTGCTGGAGCCGATCTATGTCCATGGGGGCGGGGCAGAAGCCATCCCTTCGGTACAATTGCCGATGAGTTACGATGTCCGAACCGTGCGGGAGTGACAGGGTGGAAGAGCGCACCCAGCAGCCGAGTACCGAGCCGCAAAGCACGGTACGGCGCTACGTCTTGTCCCCGATGCGGAGTTCGGATGTACCCGAAGTGTCCCAGCTCGAGCGGCGATGTTTCACGAATCCCTGGCCGGAATCAGCGTATTACCGGGAGCTCAGAGAGCCGGAGCGGAACTATTACGTCGTTCTGCGCTGGGAGACGACGCGCAGCGAGGAGGAGCCGGAGCCGGTCGGAGCGACTGGTACACTGGCTCGCCTGCTGCGGGCAGCCCGCCCAGCGCGCACGAGCGTGCATCCACTCGTCGGCTTCGCCGGCATGTGGGTCATTTACGGTGAAGCACACGTCACCACGATCGGTGTCGCACCGGAGCACCGCGGGTTGGGGTTGGGTGAGGTGTTGTTCTTGACCTTGATCAGCGAAGCGATTCGGCGCGGTGCCGAGTTCGTGACGCTCGAGGTGCGGGTCTCCAATGTGACGGCGCAGTCGCTCTATGCCAAGTATGGTTTCACGCGCCGCGGTGTCCGGCCCCGCTATTACAGCGACAACTTGGAAGATGCATATATCATGACCTCACCGCCGCTCCGTGACCCAACCTATCGGCAGGAACTGGTGGCCTTGCGTGACCGTCTGCTCGAACGGTTGGCCGCGGAAGGGATCGAGATCGTGGAGGAAGCAGCGTGATCATCCTGGGCATCGAAACGTCATGCGACGAAACTGCTGCCGCCGTCGTGCGTGACGGACGCTTCGTGTTGTCGAACATCATTCGCTCCCAAGTGGATCTCCACCAGCGTTACGGCGGTGTGGTGCCCGAGCTCGCCTCGCGGCGGCACGTCACGAGCATCGTGCCGGTGATCGACCTCGCACTGGAACAGGCGGGGATCGGTCCGAGCGCGATCGATGCCATCGCCGTGACGGAAGGACCTGGCCTAGCGGGCTCGCTTCTCGTGGGGATCAACGTTGCCAAGACGCTCGCCTTCGTGTGGGAAAAGCCATTGATCCCGGTCAACCATCTGGAGGGTCACATCTATGCCAATTGGCTCACGCTTCCGGGCCAGGAGGAAGTGCCGGAACCGACTTTCCCTCTGGTTTGCCTGATCGTCTCCGGCGGGCACACCGAACTCGTGCTCATGCGCGGCCACGGCGACTACGTGCTCCTCGGCCGGACGCTCGACGACGCAGCGGGAGAAGCCTTCGACAAGGCCGCTCGCCTTTTGGGATTGGGTTTTCCGGGTGGGCCCGCCATTCAGAAGGCAGCCGAGCAGGGACGCCCGGGTCGATTTTCCCTGCCGCGGGCTTGGCTGGGAGAGAGCTACGACTTCAGCTTCAGCGGACTGAAGACAGCGTTGTTGCGCCTCCTGGAGCAGTACCAGCGACGGCCCGCGCGGCGTGTCGCCGCGGGGCAGCCGTTTCCGGAATACGTGGCACCGGAGTACGGGCCGAGCGTGCCGATCGCTGATCTGGCCGCCGAGTTCCAGGCAGCGGTCGTCGAGGTGCTGGCGGAAAAGACCGCGCGGGCTGCGCGTGAGTTCGGCGCGACAATGGTGCTCCTGGCTGGTGGGGTAGCGGCGAATGCCGCGTTGCGGCAACGCTTGCGCGACATCAGCCCCGTCCCGGTTCGCTATCCGCCTCCGATCCTCTGTACGGACAATGCAGCGATGATCGCTGGCGCTGCGTACTATTTGGCTCAGCGTGGAGTGCGGGCCGACCTCGAGCTCGACGTTCATGCGCAATTGCCGTTGGTGACGCGGACACTGCTCCGTGCCGGGGAAGCCTGAGGGGATGAGGACGATGGCGACGGTGCGGCAGGTGGCAGTGGCGGCGGCACTGTCGGCTGGCCGATTGTTGCGCGAGCGGCTCGGGCAGGTCCGCGAGATCCGCTACAAGGGGGCGGTCAACCTGGTGACCGAGGTGGATCTCGCCAGCGAGCGACTGATCGTGGAAACGATCCAGGCAGCCTTCCCCGAGCACGCGTTCTTCACCGAGGAAGGAACGGGTAGTGCGCCGCTGGATGCGCCAGCGCTCTGGGTCATCGATCCCCTCGATGGGACGACCAACTATGCTCACGGGTACCCGATGTTTTGTGTCTCGATCGCGTTTCTCCGCGGGGGAGAACCGGAGCTCGGGGTCGTCTACCAGCCCGTTCTGGACGAACTGTTCATCGCTGAGCGAGGGGTGGGAGCATTCTTGAACGGAGAGCGGCTCCGCGTTTCCCAGCACGCGGTCCTGCACAGCGCCCTTCTGGCGACTGGTTTCCCGTACGATCGCGAGCGACGACGCGAGGCACTCGCTGCTTTCGCACGCTTCACGCTGACGGCTCGGGCAGTGCGGCGAGACGGGAGCGCAGCGTTGAACCTCGCCTACGTTGCTGCTGGCCGCTTCGATGGTTTCTGGGAACAGGAACTTTCCCCGTGGGATACAGCAGCGGGAATCCTCCTGGTCACTGAAGCTGGCGGGCGCGTGACTGATTACGATGGGCAACCGTATCGACTGACCCAGGGCACCTGTGTCGCGTCGAATGGGCTCATCCACGACGCAATGTTGGACCTGATCCGTCGCGATGATCGAGGTGGTGCGTGACGACCGAGCCCACTGTCCTCATCACATCGCGTCTCTTTCTCGAACACGAAACCGGTCATCATCCTGAGCGTCCAGCCCGCTTGGAAGCCATTCTGCGGTTACTCGAGCGAACCGGACGGCTCGACGACCGTCCGGTTATCGAGCCGGATCCGGCGGACGAGGAAACGATCGCCCTCATTCATGATCGAGCGTATATCGCGGAACTACGGGAGTTCGCGGCGCGGGGCGGTGGCTGGCTCGATGCTGATACGATCGTTTCCCCGCGCTCGTTCGAGGTGGCGCGGCTCGCCGTCGGTGCAGTCGTGCAGGCGGTCGAGTGGGTGTTGTCCGGGCAAGCGAGGCGCGTCTTCGCCTTAGTTCGTCCGCCGGGCCATCACGCCGAACCGGAGCGCGGGATGGGCTTTTGCCTCTTCAACAATATCGCGGTTGCCGCGCAGTATGCTCTGGAGCGGCATGGCTTGCGCCGCATCGCGATCATCGACTGGGACGTGCATCACGGCAACGGTACGCAGGTAGCGTTTTACCGAACAGATCGGGTGTTCTTCGTCTCGCTTCATCAGTGGCCGCTCTACCCGGGTACTGGCCGGGCAGAGGAGATCGGTGAGAGGCCGGGACGCGGCTACACGCTCAACATCCCGCTCGCCCCGGGTAGCGACGACCGGGTGTATCTCGCGGCGTTCGCCAACGAGATCGAGCCCCGCCTCGCGGTCTACCGACCGGAACTGGTCATGGTGTCAGCGGGGTACGATGCGCACTATGCCGACCCGTTGGCGGCGATGGCCGTTACCGAGCACGGTTTCGCCGCGATGGCGTCGCGCGTCCGCGCCATCGCGGAGTCCTGGTGTAATGGACGGCTCGTTCTCGCTCTGGAGGGTGGTTACAATCTGAGCGCGCTCGCCTCGAGCGTTTTGGCAACTCTCGATGCGCTCGACACGGATGGTCGAGCTGATCGCTGATCGTGAGGCGTGCTATGGTGATCGTCGTCGTCGATTATGGAGCCGGTAATCTCGCGAGTGTGGTGAATGCGCTGGAGCGGATCGGTGCACCGGTGATCGTGAGTCGGGATCCTGCACCGCTCGAGCGAGCGGACGGCGTCATCGTTCCGGGTGTGGGTGCTGCTGCGGACACGATGCGCCATCTCGAAGAACTGGGGCTCGTGCCGGCTCTCCGTGCCACGATCGAGCGCGGTATCCCCTTCCTCGGGATCTGCATGGGACTGCAGGCCTTGCTGGAGGTGAGTTACGAGGGAGGCGAGCATCGCTGCCTGGGGATCGTTCCCGGTGTGGTGCGCCGCTTACCGGAGGACATCACTGTTCCTCATATGGGTTGGAACGAGGTCTGGTTGCGCTCTTCTCACCCGCTCTTCGCTGGAATTCCCGATGGGACGGACTTTTACTTCGTGCACTCCTTCTATGCTGAGCCGAGCGATGCCTCATGGGTATTGGGTGAGACCGATTATGGGGTGCGCTTTGCCAGCGTGCTCGCTCGAGACAACGTCATGGCTACCCAGTTCCATCCGGAGAAGAGTGGATTCTGGGGGTTGCGGTTACTCGCCAACTTTGTCGATCTCGTCGAACGAACGCGTGGCGGCTTACCGTTGGAGGCACCAGCGTGATCGTCATCCCGGCCATCGATCTCCGCGAAGGGCGTTGCGTCCGCCTCTTCCAGGGTGACTTCGCCCGTGCGACTGTGTACAGTGACGATCCGATCGAGATGGCACAGCGCTGGGCCTCAGCTGGCGCGCGCTGGCTCCACGTCGTCGATCTCGATGGTGCGCGGCTCGGTCAGCCAGTGCAACACGCACTCATCGAGCGAGTGATCCGAGCGGTGCCTGACATTGCTGTACAGGTCGGAGGAGGAGTGCGCACGCTGGATGCGGTCGAACGCCTCCTCCTGGCTGGTGCGACCCGGGTCGTGATCGGGACGGCTGCACTCGAGCGACCGGATTTGCTGCGCGAAGCCCTCGCGCGGTTCGGTGCAGAACGAGTGGTCGTCGCGGTCGATGCTCGTGACGGCTGGGTTGTGACACATGGGTGGGAGACCGTGCAAGCGATCCGGGCAGAAGAGGTGGTCCACCGTGTCGCGTCGCTTGGGGTGCAGCGGGTACTCGCGACTGATGTGACGCGCGATGGGACGTTGACGCGTCCGAATCTCGAACTGATGGGACGGTTGGCAGCACTCGGCGTGGCAGTGATCGCTTCCGGCGGTGTGGGAAGTCGATCGGATCTGGAAGCGCTGGCGCGCGTGCCGGGTGTCGAAGCAGCGATCGTCGGGCGTGCGCTGTACGAGGGAAGAGTTCGTTTCGAGCGACCGGAGGACTGGGTCATCGGAGCGGAGGCGGCGTGATGGAGCGGCGTCCCGATCAGCCCGACTTCATCCAGCAAGTCCGCGAAGAAGAGCGCCGCCGTCGCGAGGAAGCCCGCCAGCAGGCGATGCAGAGCCAAGTGGACGAGCTGCGGCATCGCGTGCGGGAGTTGGCAGCTCGCCTCCTGCGACTCGAGGAGGAAGTCAAGGCAGCCGAAGCCGACTGGGCTGAGCAACGCCATGCACTGGAGCAACACCGACACGAGACGCAGCAGGCTCAACAGGCCCGGCAACTCGAGGAGGCACGTTTTCGCCAGCAGCTAGCGGAACTCGCTTTGCGTCTCGATGAGGTCGCTCGCCCGATCCGCACGTTACAGGCTCAGGTCGCCGAGCTTCTCGAGGCCGTGCGCCGGCAACGCGACGATACTGGGCAAGACTCGCGGCGTTATGACGAGCTGCGAATCTTGATCGAGCATCTGGCTGCCCATATCGAACGCCTCTCGGCGACCGATCAGTCCCTGCGCGGTGGATTGGAGGCCGTCACGACAGAGGTGGAGCGGCTCGGTCGCGAAGTCACCCGCTTGCACGACGCCATCCGCATCGTCGAGCAGGACGTTCGGCGTCGGGTCGCGGAAGCGATGCAGGTGATCGAAACGTTGCAAGTCCAGCTCAAGGAGGGCGCCTCGCGCGACAGCCAGCTGGCGGAGGAACTCGAGCGCGTTCAGGAATTTCTCGCGGCGGTTTCCCCGCAGCTCGACGACCTCCGCGCAGTCGCCCAGCGACTCGGGGCCGATATCGAGCGGGTACGGAGCCACAGCAGCGAGCGGGACGATCTGCTCCTGGAGCGCGTCGAAGAGCTCCGGCAACAGTTCGATCAGGCTCTGCGGGACCTTGCAGCACTGGGCGATCAGCGGGCCGAGCGGGTCCAGGCTGAGTTCGAGACACTGCAAGCAGTCGACCGCGAGTTGCGCTACCGGATCGATCTCATCGAGGTGCGGTTGGACGAGCTGCGCGAAATCGACCGCTTACTGCGTGCCGAAATGTGGCGCCTCCTCGAACAACGAGCGCGCTTGCGCTTCGAGCAAGCCCAACAGGAACTCGAACAGTTCATCGAGCAGCGACAGCGGGTGGAACGCGGAGAAGGACCGGTTTCCTGATGCTGAAGCGGCGGATCATCCCGTGTCTCGATGTCACCGCTGGGCGTGTCGTCAAGGGAGTGCAGTTTCTCGACTTGCGCGATGCTGGTGATCCGGTCGAACTGGCGGCGCGTTACGACGCCGAAGGTGCTGACGAGCTCGTCTTCTTGGATATCACGGCCTCGGCTGAGGGTCGCGAGACGATGGTGGAGGTCGTTCGGCGGACAGCAAAGGAAGTGTTCATCCCGCTGACGGTCGGTGGGGGAGTGCGAACACCAGACGACATGTATCGACTCCTCCGTGCTGGTGCGGACAAAGTGAGCGTCAACACAGCAGCTGTTCTCGATCCGGACCTGATCCGGGTTTGTGCGCAGCGGTTCGGAAGTCAGTGCGTCGTGCTGGCGATCGACGCACGTCGTCGGCCCGAGGGTGGGTGGGAAGTCTACACCCACGGGGGTCGCCGAGCGACGGGGCTCGACGCGATCGAGTGGGCCAAGCGGGGGGTGTCGCTCGGCGCTGGCGAGATCTTGTTGACGAGCATGGATACCGATGGGACGCAGCAGGGGTACGATCTCGCACTCCTGCGCGCGGTGGTCGATGCAGTGGGTGTACCGGTCATCGCCTCCGGTGGCGCGGGGACACTGGAACACCTCTACCAAGCGCTGACGATCGGTGGCGCGCATGCCGTCCTGGCTGCCTCGATCTTCCATTTCGGCCGGTATACTGTCGCTGAGGCCAAGCGCTATCTCGCTGCTCGGGGTGTGCCGGTGCGGCATGTCTCGGTCGAGTTCACCCCATCGTGACCAGGAGTCACGACCATTCTCTCTGCCGAATCCGCACAAATGTCCTATTTCGCCTCTTGACAGCGCTGGCGTGTGCATGGTAGTCTGCGGGCGAACGGGTGCGGCAGGCGAGGCCGCGTCCGGACGGGGGATCGCAGGAAGCCGTCTCTCGGCTCTCCTGGGGCGGTGCGGTGGCGTCAGCCGCGCCGAGACTGATGCGGCAATCATCTGGGAAGGGGAGTTCGATTGGGGAAGAGACGACTCCCGTTATGCGTAGTTACCTCGTGTTTCGCATTCCTCGCCGCGATCTTCGCATTTTCCCCTGTCCTCGCTGCCGATGACCTCGTCACGGGTGCGCTCGGGCAAGTGAGTGGCACCAACGGTGACGGTGTGAATGTCCGTGCTGAACCGGGAATCGGATCCTCGCGGGTCGGCGGGCTCCCGGAGGGGGCACGCGTTCGTGTTGTCGAGGGCCCGCAAGCGGCGAGTGACGGGACAACCTGGTACCGCATCGATGCTGGTGCGGTGACCGGCTGGGTTTTGGCCGATTACTTGGCTCGGGCAGTGCCTGTTGCTGACGACACGGTGCTCGTGACGGGGACCGGTGGCTATGGTCTCCGGTTGCGCGAGACAGCGGGAGCGGAGAGTCGCGTGCTCGCGATCATGCCCGAGGGTGGGCGCGCGCTCGCGACCGGTTCCCCGGTGCAGGATGCAGCTGGGACAGCCTGGGTTCCGGTGCACTACGAGGGGATCGGCGGCTATGCGGCCCTGGCCTATCTGGTCGTGGTGGATGGTCGTTCCGCCCCGGTGGCCCAAGCGCAGCCGGTCGCGAACAAGCCCACCATCCGTGTCGGTGCCAATGTCGAAGTCGTGAATACCGATGGACAGGGAGTGAATGTCCGGCAAGGTCCGGGCTATGGCCATCCGGTCGCTGCGGTCGCCCCAGAAGGGACGGCCATGCGGGTCATCGGTGGTCCGCAGCTCGACGCGCAGGGGATCACATGGTGGCAAGTCGACTATCGAGGGTTGCAGGGCTGGGTGCACGGCGGCTATCTGGCGCCGACCGATCGTGAGCCAGGGGCGCCAGCTGCGATGCCGGCCGAAGCGTCGTCGCCTGATCCGGTGCCAACGGCACCGGCACCGCCCAGTGCGGTGGGCGATGCGATGGTGGCGACCGCTATGCAATATTTGGGTCGACCCTACGTCTGGGGTGGGACTACGCCAGCCGGCTTCGATTGCTCCGGCTTCGTCTACTTCGTCGTCAACCAGGTGCTGGGTGGTGGCTTCCCGCGCAGCCTCGAGGCGCAGGCGGTGAGTGGCGTTTCGGTGGAGCCTAACCAACTGCAGCCGGGTGATCTCGTGTTCTTCCAGAACACCTATAAGTGGGGCCTGTCGCACGTCGGGATCTACATCGGCAATGGCCGGTTCATTCACGCGGAAAATTACGGGACCGGCGTGACGATCAGCGAACTCTGGGGCGATTATTACGGACCACGTTTCTACACCGCACGGCGCGTCGGGACCTGAGACGCACGATCGAGCAGCCGATTCGGACGGTCAGGTGGAATCACACCTGGCCGTTTCGTTTCGGCGCACTTTCGAGCGGGCTGTGCCGAGGAGCGAGAGGCGGGAAGGGGCGTCGGCGCGGCGCTCCAGAACGATGGTCGGGTAGACGCACGACGGCAGGACTCTCAGGGGCGTCGTCGAACGCAGCGGGACCCTCTGACTGAGGAGTGGAGAACGAAATATCGTCGCGTCGACCCGCTCTACGGGGGAAGGGGCCGAGTTTCTGCTGTGCTCTTGCTCAGAATTCCGACCGCTCTGGTGGTGAGTTTCGGCCCGCTCATGACTCCGGAGCGTGTCGATGCTCGGGCGTAGCTGCTGGCCATTTGTCGCCTGGGTGGTGACGGACTCAAGCACTGGTCGGACGAGTCGGAATATCGCGCCGGAGCGCGACGAGAGCGGCGAGCAGGAAGGCGAAACTGTAGGCTGCCAGAACGACGGCTGCGCGCCAGGGGTGAAGATCGCCGGCCGTGGCTTGTTCGGCGAGACCGGTCGGTACGAAGGCTCGCGTGTTGAGTGCTTGGAGGGTCGAGGCGTTCTGGCCGAGCAGGGTCCAATCGAGCAACGTGAAGAGCCAGGAAAACCCGCTGTCCTCGATCATCG
This sequence comes from Thermomicrobium sp., assembly GCF_053493975.1. Lineage (NCBI taxonomy): Bacteria > Pseudomonadati > Thermomicrobiota > Thermomicrobia > Thermomicrobiales > Thermomicrobiaceae > Thermomicrobium > Thermomicrobium sp. The sequence goes on along the minus strand of NZ_JBRBZA010000058.1, from coordinate 46,932 downwards.
GCCGGAGAAGCTGCAGGACGCCGAGTCCGACTTGCTCGATGATGACATAGGCGAGCACCATGCCCATCGCCAAGGCCGAGGAGCGGAAGACGAGGGCGGTAGCGATCGCGGCTAGAACGTAGGGAACCGTGGCCCAATAGGCGCGCAGAAGGGCCAGCAGGAACTCGCGCCAGTCGCGCTGGAGCCATTCGAGCGGAACCTGCCCATGATGAAGCTGGGACGCGATCGCACCGAGGGCGAGTCCGACTATGCTCGTTGCGGCGAGGTAGAGCAGCGCGACGACGAGCGCAACGAGTGCCTTTGCGAGAACGAAGCGTGTGCGCGAGGCACCGCGGGCGAGGAGCGGGACGATCGTGCCCCACGCGAACTCGGTACCTGCGAAACTGGCCGCGACGACGAGCAGCGCGAAGATACCAGTGCTGGGCAAGAAGTTGACGCTGTCCGCGATGGCTCCAGGCAAGGTCACGAGGTCTGCGAAAAGATTCGTGGGCATCTCTTGGCCCGGTGCGGACGGGAGGGAAACGAAGGAGAGGGCGATCAAGAGAAGACGGAGGGTCGCCATGATGGCGAGCAGGATACCGAGCGCGATCCAGGTCATCGGGCGTCGCGTCACTTTGAACCATTCCGCAGCGATGAGCGCACGCATCCCCTTCTCCTCTGCTACCGCTCGCGCGTCAGTTCGACGAAAGCGGAAACGAGGTCTCCCTCGAGTGGACGCAACTCGCGAAGGTAGAGTTCATGGTGCACGAGGAAGGCGCTGAGTTCCGGTAGCCGTTCAGAGGGCAACTGGACGATGAGATGGTCGTCTCGGCGCTGGACCCCGCGGATCCAGTCCGGGCGGGTCGGTCCACTGAGGAGAAGGAGGGCACGATCGTCGGCGACGGTCCGGACCAGCACGGGCAATTCGCTTGGCCGGAGAAGTCGTTCGATGGGACTATCCTCGATCAGCCGTCCGCGATGGATGATGATCACGCGCTGGCAGAGTTCCTGGACGTCGCGCAAGAGGTGGCTGGAGAGCAGGATCGTCTTGCCGCGGGCGACGAGTTCGCGCAAGAGGTCGTGGACACGTTGTTGACCGTACGGGTCGAGTCCGTTGGTCGGTTCGTCGAGCAGCAGGAGATCGGGGTCGGCCAGCAGCGCGTTGGCGAGGGAGAGCATCTGGCGCATGCCTTGGGAGTAGGTCCGGAACGGATGTCGAGCGTGTTCCCGCAAGCCGACGCGCTCGAGGAGATGGTCGATCTCGGCGGAGTCGGCTCCATAGACACGTGCCATCACTGCGAGGTTTTGGCGGGCATCGAGATACGGGTAGAAGCTGGCGACTTCGGGCATGAGCCCGACGCGCCGGAGTTGCTCGCGGCTCTCGGACAACGAGCGACCGAACAAAACGATCCGGCCCGCGGTGGGCCGGATCAGACCAGCGATCATCGAAAGCGTCGTCGTCTTGCCGGCACCGTTCGGTCCGAGGAGACCGACGAGTTCGCCACGTCCGAGCGAGAAACTCAGGTTGTCGACTGCCGTGCGGTTACCGAACCGTTTCGTGAGCCCTTCGACAGCGAGGATCGTTTCGCTCGTCACTGCATCGGCCTTTCGCAGGGCAGCGGTGATGCCCCGCCTGACGCCTAGACATCGAAGAGCGTCGGGACAGCCGGTTCGGCGTCGGACTCCTCTGCTGCGCTGCCGTCATACTGGATTCGGCCGCGCAATTCGGGTGCTGCTTGGCGGATCCGCTGCTCGATCTCCCGCATGATCTCGGGATTGGCCTTGAGGAACGCCTTCGCGTTCTCGCGACCCTGGCCGAGCCGTTCCTCACCGAGGTAGTACCAGGCGCCGCTCTTGCGGATGATGCCGAGATCGGTTGCGACGTCCAACAGGTTGCCGGCGACCGAAATGCCCTCGTTGTACATGATGTCGAACTCGGCCTGGCGGAACGGCGGGGCGACCTTGTTCTTGACGACCTTGACCCGGACACGCGTGCCGACGGTCTCGTTTCCTTCCTTGATGGCGTCGACCTTGCGGATATCCAGGCGAACCGAGGCATAGAACTTGAGCGCATTGCCACCGGTCGTCGTCTCAGGGTTGCCATACATGACACCGATCTTCATGCGGAGCTGATTGATGAAGATGACGGCGGTCTTCGAGCGACTGATCGCACCCGTGAGTTTGCGCAACGCCTGGCTCATCAGCCGTGCTTGCAAGCCGACATGGGCATCACCCATCTCGCCCTCGATCTCGGCGCGTGGGACCAGCGCAGCGACCGAGTCGATCACGACGACGTCCACCGCACCCGAACGCACCAGCGTCTCGGTGATCTCCAGCGCTTGCTCACCGGTGTCCGGCTGGGAGATCAAGAGGTTGTCCAGATCGACACCGAGGCGCTCAGCATAGACGGGATCGAAGGCGTGTTCGGCATCGATGTACGCGGCGATACCACCCATCCGCTGAGCCTGAGCGATCACGTGGAGGGCCAGCGTCGTCTTCCCACTCGACTCGGGACCGAAGATCTCGGTAATGCGACCGCGCGGAATGCCACCGACTCCGAGTGCGAGGTCGAGGGCGATCGCGCCGGTCGGAATGACATCGACCTGGAGCTTGGATGGGTCCTCGCCCATCCGCATGATGGCGCCTTTGCCGAAGCTACGCTCGATTTGAGAGATCGCGAGTTCCAGTGCCTTTTGCCGATCCATCGCTGCCGCCTTTCGCTCACCGACCGTGCAGGAATAGAACCCATGTTCGAGTTCTGCTCAATCGTACTGTCTGGTTTCGTTCCTGTCAATCACCAGTGATCCGCTCGACTCGCTCGACGGGCAAGACGAAGACGGTTGCTCCGCCGACCTCGACCTCGAAGTTTTCCGGCAACCACAAGAGCCCTGGCTCCAGAGCGGGCGCGTAGGGGATCACCACTTCCTTCCGGCGCCGGCAGGTCCGTCGGATGATGGACAGCACTCGCGTGACTTGGTGGTCCTCCACGCCGAGCAGCAAACTGGCGTTCTCGCGCCGGAGCAGGGCACCGCTGCTCGCGATACGGGTCACCCGGAACCCTTCGTCGACGAGTTCGCCGATCAGGCGATCAGCATCCTCGCTCTGGACGATCGCGATGAGCAGTTTCACTCTCGCTCCCGATCGAAGTCGCCGTAGTCTCCCCCAGTATAACCGATCCGAGCGTCCTCCGCCGGCTCGGCATGCTCTCGGAGCGCCTGCTCGACGTCGCGCACCGTGGCGAAGCTGGGACCAAAAAGACGACTGACGACCGGAGCGTAGGAGAAGCTCTGCCCCAAGACGAGGTGCGGTGGCCCTTCGGTCACGATCCGTCCTTCGCTCAGCAGAACGATCCGGTCAGCGACCATCGCCGCGAAGTCGACGTCGTGCGTGGTGAGGAGGACAGCAGCCCCCGCAGCAGCACGCCGGCGCAGCTCGCCGGCTAGGCACTGCTTGAGTCGCAGCCCTAACCCGCGCGTCGGCTCGTCGAGCACGATGAGTGCCGGATGACCGGTGAGTGCGACGGCGAGAGCGGCACGCTGACGTTCACCGCTACTCAGGTCAGCAGGATGAGTGTCCAACAGCGGGCGAAGTTCGAAGAGGTCGACGATCTCTGCTACCGCAGTCAGGCTGGCCTGGCGTGCGCGCGCGACGAGTTCGAGGTCGTCGCGAAGGCGGCTCCCGACCAAGAGTGCGCCGGGATACTGCGGGACGTAGGCGATCGAGTCGGCCTTGCCCGCTCGCAGCGTTTCGCGTACCGGACGGCCATCGAGCCAGACCCGACCGCGTACGACTGCTTCTAAGCCGAGTGCCGCGCGCAGCAGCGTCGTCTTGCCTGATCCGTTGCGTCCGACGATAGCTGTTACGAGCCCACGCGCCACCTCCAGCGTCACATCCTCCAGCACCAGACGCTCGTCGCGACGACACGCGATGCGCTCCAAGGCGAGGAGCGTCGGGCCGTGTGACGGTGCCGGGTGCCGAACAGGGGAGAGCGGCTGGCGTCCACGCAACCGCCGTTTACCGTCGGCAACGGAGAGGGCTGGTGGTGACCACGCGAAGAGACGACTGACCTGAACGAGGATCGGTGGATCGGGCAAGAATTCGGCAACGTACTGGGGCGAGCCGTCGGCGACGATATTCCCGCCCTCGAGCAACGTAAGCCGCGTACAACTCCCGAGCAGGCGGTCCAACCGGTGTTCGGCGATGACGACTGTGATCCCCAGTTCGTCGACGAGGCGGCGCAAGACTTCCAGGACTGTCTCGGCGCTCCACGGGTCGAGCTGCGAGGTCGGCTCGTCGAGGAGGAGCAGTTGCGGTCGCAGCGCGAGGACAGTGGCGAGTGTGAGTCGCTGTCGTTCACCGCCGGAAAGTGTCTCGATCGGCCGATCGCGAAGATGAGCGAGCCCGAGGAGATCGAGTGCTTCCTCGACGCGGGCAGCGACGACGCGCGGTGGGAGACCGAGGTTCTCCAGCGCGAAGGCGATCTCGTCCCACACGCGATCCAGGATCGTCTGGGTCTCGGGCTCTTGACCAACGTACCCCACCACCCCAGCCAAATCGGCTGGGCGATGGCGACGCGTGTCGCGTCCACCGACGAGGACACGCCCGCCGAACCATCCACCATAGAAGTGCGGAACCAGGCTAACGAGACTGCGCAGCAAGGTCGTTTTCCCCGAACCTGTCTCGCCGGCCAAAAGCACGAACTCACCGGCTTCCACTGCCCAATGCGGGGCGACCAGTGCTGGATGCCGGCCTGTGGGGTACTGGTAGCGGAGGGCCTCCACCTCGATCATCGCGCGGATCCTCGCAGAAAGAGTGCCGGCGAGGCGAGCAGGAGAAAGGCGAGCCCGGCGAGCGGCGAGAAGCCCGGCCAGCGCAAGACCGGATAAGGCGAGTACGCCAAGTCGGCAGCGGAGTCGCGGAGCGACAAGACGAGGAGCGTCGCCGCTGCGAGCGAGAGCGACACCGTCACGCCGGTCGCGAGTGACCAATGCAGCGCGCGGAGATTGCGCCAGGTCGAGTGGACGATCAGCGCCGCACCGATGGACAGTCCGGCAACCCCGGCCAGAGCGAGGCTTGGTTTGCCAGCCAGGCTGCCCCCGATGACGGCGAAACTGGCGAGGAGCATCGCGAGTGAACCGGCTTGCGCAGCGGGCGTCGCCCGGTGCGGCGCAGCGAAGCTCCGCGTCTCCAGTACCTCAGCGGTGGCGAGACTGTAGTCGATACCACGATAGAGGATCGCCGCCAAGACGATCTGGAGCTGCCTCCAGCGTGGCAGGGCCAAGCCGCGTAGGCGTGACGCTTCGATCGCATCGCGTGCTGCGGTCGCGAAGGCGGGGAGCGCGTTCAGGGCGATCGCGAGGGTGGTCGCGAGCACACGCTGATTGGGAGGAATCGCGCGCAGAGCCTGGCGACGGTCGATGACGGCATGGAGCAGAGTCGTTCCGGCGAGTGCCGTGGTCAGAGCGATGCCGGTGAGGAAGCCGTAGAGTGCCGCATTGAGCGTGATGGGCCCGCCGATGACCGGCCAGGCGGGAAGTCGGAAAAGGACGCGATCGCCGATGTGGGCGAGCAGCGCATTGACGGCTGTGCTCCACGGCAGGAGAAAGCCCGCAGCCAGGAGCGGTAGGCGAGGCGCCTGCCGACCGAGCGGCCGCGCCGTGTCGACTGCGATCCAGACGGTCGCTACGGCCAGCGCTGCCAGGCTCAAGTAGAACGGATTGCGCGTCACGGAGATCGCGAGCACCAGCACGAGTGCCCAGAGCAACCAGGTGATCGCGTTCATGGTCACCGCCTCCGCCAGCGGGCGAACGAGTACGTGAGCAGGACGATTGCCGCGAGACTCGTGAAGATGAGTGCGCCCCAGGGTGGACCAGTGGCGTTGCTATCGGCCACGGCCGTAGATGGCGTCACCTCGAGGCTCGGGGTGCTCGAGGAAGCAGCGAGCGCTGCAGCGGTCGGGGAGACCGTTGGCTGTACCTCGGCACCAGTCGGCGGCGTCGGGGAGAGTATCCCGAGAGTCGGAGTCGGCAACGTGGGCGCGACTGTCGAGGAGGATGCGGGACCAGTCTCGCGGCTGTCCGGCTGGGCCGTGGGAGGTCCGACTACCGGTTGACCTGGGCTCGGCACTGGAGGCACGGGCGGGCTCACCGCTGGCTCGGTCGGATCGATGACGACCGAGGGGACTGGCGGTGCAGTCGGTTGCGTGGCGGCAGGCGGACTGGACGAGCGCTCGATGCCATGCGCGCGTGCGATCTCCTCGATCGTCAAAGAGGGAAGACCGCTCTCTGTGGCTGTCCATGACCAACCGTCCACGTCGCCGTCGCGGACGATCCGGTTAGAAGCACCGACTGGGTGGAGTACCCAGCTGCCGTCCGGCGTGAGCCCGTAGTAGTGCCAGAACCAAGCGGGCTGGCTCTTGGCTCGACAGAAACAGTCCTCCGCTGGACATCCTTCGCCGGAGATGGCACAAACGGCGAGCCCCAGTCCACCGAACGGGGCGACCGTGATCGGAACGCCAGCGCGCTGGAGGAGTTCGATGCCAGTGATGGTCGGTTCCTCGAACTGGACGTATGCAGTGATGACTCGGCCATCGCCGAAGCGGATGACCAGTCCAGCGCCATTTGGCCGCTCAGCGTGCGAGGTCATGCTGCCCGCGCCCGCAAACGCGAGCGCGAGCAGCAGCGTGAGGAGGAGGCGAAGCAGGCGAGACGTGCGAGTCACGAGCTTTCCTCGACGATGCGAGCGCCGAGCCGGGTCAGCAAGACATCGTGCCGCTCCGGCCATCGGCCGGGGTGCCATTCGAAGCGGGCGCGTTCGAAATACTGTACGACCATCCCGTCTTCGACGAACTCCTCGCTGAGCGGATAACCGAAGACCTCGAGACCGCCGTACTGTTCCCAATAGGCGCGGAAACCGTGGCAGATGTTGTGCTGCGTCGCTGCGAAGTAGGTGCAGGCTGCCGGATCGCCTGGCTGAGCTGGCGCGAATGGTTCGGGTGGTACTGTTGGGAGCCGCTCAGCCCCGAGCCGGCCGAGCATCACGAGTGTGCTTCCGTCCGGCATGAGGTGGAACTCGAAGCGCGCGCGCTCGGTGTACTGGACGAGCAGCCGGAGTTGCGGATCGAAGAACGGACCAGTGATCGGATAGCCGAAATTGGCCAGTTCTCCGCGCTGCTCCCACGTCTCCAGGAACGGGCCGCACAAACTGTGTCCGGTCTCCGGGAAGAACCGGCAGCCTTCTTGAGTGGTCTCGAGCGGCACGCGAGCACGGGTCAGTGGGAGAGCGATGCCGCGGAGCGGAAAGGCCTCGCGCGCCAGCGCAGGGATCGCTTGCACGGTGGCGAACAGATTATCGTCCGGGGCATCGTCGCGCCAACGGAGCGCACCGCTGGGGTTCGCGAAGCGTGCCAGGGCATCGAGTGCGAAGCGCCAGGACGGCGATTGCGGTTCCTCGCCTGCAGCCAACAGTGCTTGGACGGCGAGCGCAGTCGAGTTCGCATCACCTACCAGCTGATCAGCGGGTTGGTAGGCAAAGGAGCCATCCGCGGCTTGGACGCTGCGCAAATACAGGAGGGCCTGTCGTACCTGCGGATGCTCGCGCTGGCCAGTGGCAACGAGCGCCTGGATCACTAGTGCCGTCGTGTTCGAGTCGCCTGCGCCCAGTTGCGTGCTGCCGTCCCAGGCCCAGCTACCGTCGGCAGCTTGCCGTTCGAGCACTGCTTGGATCGCTCGCTCGGGAACCGGTGCTCCGGCGGCAACGAGTGCGAGGAGCGCATACGCGTTGCTGAAGAGTTGCTGATCGTAGAGTCCGCTCGCCTTGTCGTAAGCACGCTGCAGGCGATCGACGAGGTCGACACCGCCGAACGCGCGTGGATCGCGCCCGCTCGCGACAGCGGCGAGAATCAGCTTGGCTGCACCGCCCGGCTGCTCGCTGTAGCGAGCCGCGACCGACTCCAAGTACGCGATGGCGCTCGTCCCTCCGACTCGCTGCACCGAGCCAGGGTCGATGCCGACCGAGGCGAGAGCCAGGACTGCATCGACCGTGATGCCCGGATCGCTCTCGCCCGTGAAGCCGGCAAAGCCGCCATCAGCTCGTTGCTGGGCGGTGAGCCAGGTCACTGCCCCCGCGAGCGCGCGGCCAACCGTGAACTGATTCGCAGAAACGTCCATTCCTGGTGCGAGAACGAGCAACAAAACGGTCAGAATAGCGAGGAGACGACGCATACCTCACTCCTCCCTCGTCGCGTCGACCGAGGTCGATCCAAACCGCACCCACTTGTCCGTGTTGGGAAAACGAGGACAGCCCGCGCGGGGCGGGCTGCCAATGGTTCACTGCATCGAGGCACAGTGCATCACCGGCGTCCTCCCCCCTTGGCTCGAGGCGGGTCGGACACGGCGGCGACGGTAGACCTGGCTTCGTCGCACCGACTGGTGCGACGTCACAGTTGCGGCACAGCCCCGGACTTTCACCGGTGTTCCCCCGTGTGGACGAACGGAACGCGCTGCTGCGCTCCCGCTCGCACCCGCCGCCGTCTCGCACATCCTGTCAAGGTGCAGCGCCGATCGATCGGCTGCGCACATTGTGAAAGCTCGTGGCCCCGTTGTCAAGCCCGCTTGGGCACATTCCGGGCCAGCGATCGAGTTCCTGGCCCGCTCGACTCTCGACTCGCACACGGCACAGGACCTCCCGGTGATGGTGCTCGGTGCGCCTCAGACGGGAATGCGCCAGGTTTCCAGCCATGGTTTGGTCGGTCGGAACCACCTGCTCTCGGCGCGAACAAGGCGGACGATCACGGCTGCTCCTGGCTCGACCAGTCGGTATGCCGTCGAAAATAGAATGACTCTGCGGTACCGCCCATCTCGATGGCTGGCGCAGGCGCTGATGATGAAAGAGCTTTGGACAAGGCTCACCAGTACCGCATCGCTTGGCGGTAGATGGCGCGCAGAGCGCGCTCATCGACTGGCCGTGGGCTGTTCACCAGAATGCGCTGCTGGGCCAGCGTTCCCTCGACGAGTGCCGGAATGTCGCTCTCGGTGAAGCCGAGTTCCGCGAGACCACTCGGCAGACCGAGATCGCGCATGAGCTGGATGAGCGCGTCGGCAACCGCTTCGGCAGCGGCGCGGACCGGCAGACCGCGAGTGTCGATCCCCAACATCTCGGCCACTTCAGCGTGTCGCTCGGGCCAGGCCGGTGCCGTAAAGCGGAGACCAGCCGGTGCGCCCACGACGACAGCCAGGCCGTGCGGGATGAGCGGCTCGTCGACCTCGTAGTCGGGCGGGAAGAAGTCACGGACGAGCCCGGCGATCGGGTAGGACATGGCGTGTGGGATGTGGACCCCAGCGTTCCCGAAGCCGATACCGGCCGTCAAGCTGGCGAGCGCCATGAAGGTGCGGGCCTCCAGATCGAGCGGGTTGTAGACTGCTCGCCGCAGATACCGTGCACCCCAGCGGATAGCCTGCGCGCTCCAGAGGTCAGCGACCGGGTTGGACCCGATGTAGGCTGGTCGCTCGGCTGGGCTGGCCGGTCGAGGACGAACGTGATACGGCTTTGCTGTATACGATTCGATCGCGTGGCAGAGGACGTCCAGCCCGGCGAACGCGGTCACCATCGGGGGACAGGTGACCGTGTTGAGCGGATCGACGATCGCCATGGTCGGCCGGATGAAACGGTGGGAGATGCCGGTCTTCAACCGGCGATCGGTCAGTTCGAGGGCGATCACCGCGGTGGTTTCGCTGCCCGTGCCAGCGGTCGTGGGGAGGGCCAGGTGCGGCTTCAGTGGGCCGGGAACCGGATTGCCCCTCCCGACCGGCTTGTTGATATAGTCGAAGAGGTCAGCCGGGTAGGACGTGAAGAGGTTCATCGCTTTGGCGGTGTCGATCGTGCTCCCACCTCCGAGCGAAACAAAGGCGTCCGGCTGGACGCGTTGGGCAAAAGCGATGGCATCGCGCAATGAGCGATCGGTCGGCTCGATGTGCACCTGGTCGAAGACGACCACTTCCGCACCAGCGCGCTGGATCGCTGCCTCGACGGGCTCGATCAGGCCATGCTGTCGCAGATGACGGTCAGTGACGAGGAGGACGCGGCGTGCCCCGAGCCGCTCGAGTTCCACGGTCACGTCAGCGGTCGCGCCGGGCCCGAAACGGAACGGGACGAGATCCATGGCGATGACGGTCTGGGTCAGGCTCGCGCTCATGCCGGATGCTCCTTCCGGAACACAACAGGCGGCATCATCGTCGGCCAGGTGGAACCAGCCGTCAAGAGGAGCGTGTGCTCTCCAGCGCGGAGCGTACTGGTGCTGTGCCCGGGTTTGTCGATCACGGCGTGGACGTCGCTCAGCGATGCTCGGGGCCCGGGACGGCATCGCTTTCCTGGGCCAGTTGGTCGAGGAAGCAGCCGAGCAATCGATGAAGACGCGGCCGGGCTCGTTCCCCGATGGCCGCCACCTCTTCGTGCGTCGGGATCGCTGGCTCTTCGGGAATCGCCAGGTTGGTCACGACGGAGATGGCCAGGACGCGTAACCCGAGCGCCCGCGCCAGGATCACCTCGGGGATGGTCGACATGCCGACCAGATCAGCCCCAGCGGCTCGCAACCAGCTGAGTTCGGCTGCCGTCTCGAAGGTCGGCCCAGCGACCATGGCGTACGTTCCCTCCGGGAGTTCCAGGCCGAGTCGAGTCGCAGCAGTACGGGCTACCGTGCGGAGATGGCGATCGTAGGCATCGCGCAGACTGAAGAAGCGAACCCGTCCCGCCGGTGGAATCAGCGGATGGTGACCGGCCAAACCGGGAACGAAGAGGTGATCGCGGAGCAGCACGAAATCGCCCGGTGCGAAGGTCGGATGCAAGGAGCCGGCCGCATTGGTCAGGATGACGATCGGACCGGGCAGATGGGCGAGGAGGGCGATCGGCGCCGCGACTTCGGCAGCCGAGAGACCCTGGTAAAGGTGATAGCGACCGAGGCAAAACCAGATCGAGTGCCCATTCCAGTCTGCCAGCACCAACTCCCGTGGATGACCGGTGACGGCCGGGGCAGCGATACCGGTGAGTTCGTCGAGTGGGACGCGCACCACGACACGCGCGTCTTCGGGAAGACTCGCTAGCCCGGAACCGAGGACGATCAGCGCATCGGGAGTGTGGTGATAACGCTGGGCGAGGGCCTGCGCTCGCTCAGCTGCTCGTTCCTGCCAGGGATGGAGAATGTCCATCACCGCGCCCCTCTTCCTGCAAGAGTGTCGCCACGTCGGCGGAAGCAGCGATGTCGCCGATGTGTGCCTGGAGCGCTGCCCGCAGGGCACTCGCGATCTGACCACGCAAGGTGAGGCTGAGCGGTCGGCGGGCGAGTTCCTGCCAGTGATCGGCCAGCAGGAGGCGCAATGCCTTGACGGCTCCGACGCTGAGCGGGACTTCTCCAGCACTGTGTCCAATGCATTCGCTGCAGAGGATGCCACCCTGATCCGGCGCGAAGGCGAGCCGCCCTGGCGTCAGCTTTCTCCCACAGTGTGGGCAGACGGCGAGTTCCGGGCGGTAGCCGAGGAGAACCAGCAGCCGCATCTCGAACCGTCTGACGACCGCGAAAGGATCGGGCAACTCGGCGAGCAGTCGGAGACACTCGAGCAGGAGGTCGTAGAGTGCCGGTTGCGGATCCTCGTCTGCGGTCGCGCGATCGGTCAGGTCGGCGAGGTAACCGGCCCAGCCGGCGCGCCAGGGTTCCTGGCGCAGTCCGCTGAACGGCTCGACCAGCTGCGCTTGCGTCACGATATCGAGTTCGCGTCCTCGGGCGAGGAGAACTTGGGTTCGCACGAAGAGGTCGAGATGGCCGGCCAAGCGACTCTGCGGCCGACGTATTCCTTTGGCGATGACTCGGAGTTTTCCCGCCTTCGGGGTGAAGAGCGTCAAGATCCGGTCGGCCTCGCCGAGATCGCGGCGGCGCAGGACGATCGCCTCGGTATGGTAAAGCCGGATGCGGTGGTTGGTCGTCTCGGCCATGCCTCGCTCGCTGATCACGATGCTGGAACGCCGATATCCGGGTGAGCGACCAATTCCGCCCATTGGCGGGCGCGTTCCCGCAAGCCAGCCCAGTCTCGTCGCGCAACCAGCGCGCGATCGACCAGATGACTGCCGACCGCCACGGCGACGGCACCGGCTGCCAGGAAAGCTGGTGCGGTCTCGAGTGTCACGCCACCCGAGGGGATCAGTTTCACCTGCGGCAAGGGAGCCAACACGTCCTTGAAGTAGCTCGGCCCCGCGAGACTGGCCGGGTTGACTTTGATGTAATCGGCACCCCATTCCCAGGCGCTGAGGATTTCGGTCGGGGTGAAAGCACCGATCACGCTAGGGATGGAATAGCGTCGGCAGATCTCGATCGTTTCTCGCCGAAGGGTCGGGGTGACGATGAATTGTGCCCCAGCCAACATCGCCTGACGAGCGGTTTCTGCATCCAGGACTGTCCCTGCTCCGACCAGGCAGGATCCATCGAAACGATGCCGCACGACTTCGATGGCACGGCCAGCTTCACGATTCGTGTAGGTGAACTCGAGTACACGCACTCCACCCTCGAGCAAGGCTTCGGCGAGTTCCTCGGCACAGCTCAAGTCATCGAGCCGGATCACGGCGATCAGCCGGTACGTTTCGATCCAGTTCACGTCGCTCCCCCTTCCGCTCGGGTACCATTCGCATCGAGTGTAGCGGGCCGGGTCGGCGGAGAGTAGGAGTCCTCACGATGGCACGACGGTTCGGCGTCGTGGCGGCGCACGGCAAGCCTGAGGCAGCCGAGTTGGCTGACCGGATCCAGCATTGGCTCGCTGCGCACCAGTGCCAGATCGCGAGCGAAGAAGCCCTTCCGGTGGTTTGGCCAGAACTCGACGCGGTCATCGCCATCGGTGGTGACGGGCTCATCATGCGCGTCGCGCACCATTATCCCGAGGTTCCGATTCTCGGGATCAATGTCGGCCGGGTCGGCTTTCTGGCCTTGGTGGAACGAGAGGGATGGGAACAGGCGTTGCACGAGTTGGTGCATGACCGGTACCACGTCCAAGAGGGCCCGACGCTGGCCGTCGAACTGGAACGCGGGCGACGCGTGCTCGTCGATGCTTGGGCGATCAACGACGTCGTGGTTCGTGCCGGATACCAGCTCATCGAAGTCGAACTCTACATCGACGGTCAGTTCGTCAACACCTATCCGGGTGACGGCATGATCGTCGCTACCCCACAGGGAAGTACGGCCTACTGCATGGCTGCCGGTGGACCGGTGCTGACTGCCGGGGTGCATGGGTTCGCCGTGACGCCGATCTGTCCGCACTCGCCGATCCGCATTGCGCTCGTCGTCCCCGAACAGGCGACGATCGAGCAGGTCTACGTGAGCGACCGGGAAGCACGCCTGATCATCGACGGAGAGCCGGTCGCGTCCCTGGAGCAGGGCGATCTCGTCCGGGTGCGACGGGGCAAGCAACCGTTCCGTCTCGTGGTGCTGCCGGGTACGAACTTTTACGAGGCGTTCCGCAGCAAGTTCAATTTCCAAATCCGTCCGGAGGCCCAGCCCAGCCGGCGAACCCGGAATGCCGACACACCATCAGGCGCGCGGTAACTCGCTGGTATCCGGCTCGTTTTCCCGCCTGCTCCGCGACCAGCCAGGTGGGAGCGTGGTCGCCTCGTCCTCCGGTAGGGGCCTCTCCGGCTGTCGCCCGCTCGGAGTGCGTCCCAGAACGCGCTGCACAGCCTCGAGCGGCGAGCGACGCTCCTGTACGGTCAACTCGCCTTCCTCGGTCGGCTGTCGGGTACCGCAGTACGGGCAGTGCGGCCAATCCAAGCTGAGGAGACGGCCACAGGCGATACAGAGCTGTTTCAACGGTGCTCGACAGTAGGGGCAAAACTGGAAGTCGTCCTGCACCGGCCGTCGGCAATGAGGGCAGCGCCCGACTGTTTCCAGGTCCTGGATCAGATATTCCTCCTCCAGCGCCCGCTCGTACTGCTCCTCCAATGTCTCGCGCGGGCGCATCAGGAGATAGAGCAATGCGCCCGGGACGGAAAAAAGAACGACGAGCAACGTCGCGAAGATTTGGGCGATGACGCTCCGGGTCCGTGTTTGGATGTCCTGGAACGTCCACACGACGAGCGCAAACCAGAGCGCCAGATAGTAGGCACCGCCCAACGCGATGAGGAGATGCGCTGCTTGAGCGACGAGCTGTTCCACCGCTGTGCTCCATCCTCTCGCTTCAGGGCAGGCGCTCGAAACGCTCGATCGGAACGACGAAGACGTTGGCGCCGCCGACCTCGACCTCGATCGGCTGCGGAACGAAGAACTCGCCCGATTCCACGATCGGGAACAAGGGATTGACGTACTGTGTGCGCGTGTAGCAATGGGCCTTGATCAGGCGCAGGACCTCGTCGAGCTGGTTGGCTTCGACACCCATCAGCAGCGTGACGTTCTGCTCGCGCAGGAATCCTCCCGTGCTGCTGATCCGGGTTGCGCGGAACCCCTCGTGCTGAAGCGCCTCGAGCAGCCTGTCGGCATCGCGTGCCTGCACGACGGCGATGACGAGCTTCATGGGGATCGTCATGGTGAATGTCTTCCCCGTTCCATGACTTCCGTCACCGTTGTCCAGACGACGTCGGCGACAGCCGTAGGCGGCAATGTCGCATCGACGACACGCCAGCGCTGAGGGTCGCGCTGTGCAGCGGCATGGTACCAGTCGCGTACCCGTTGGTGGAAGGCGAGTTCTTCCTGATCGAGCCGCGTGATCGCCGTCGCGGCAGCCCGGCGGCGAGCCAGGCCGACTTCCACCGGAACATCGAGCAGGATCGTCAGATCGGGCCACAAGTCGCCCGTCGCGACCCGGTGCAACTCGCGGAGCCATCCTTCGTCCAGACCGCGCCCAGCCCCCTGATAAGCCAGCGTGGAGTCGACATAACGGTCACACAGGACGATCGTGCCGCGTGCCAGGGCGGGTCGGATCCGATCCCACACGTGCTCGGCCCGGGCAGCGGTGAAGAGCAGGGCTTCCGTTTCCGGGCGGAGTGCCTCGCCAGCTAAAAGCCAATCGCGGATGGTTTCGCCGAGCGGTGTGCCACCTGGCTCTCGCGTGACGAGAAGGGAATAACCAGCTTCTCGGAGCCGGGCGGCCAAAAGAGAGCATTGTGTCGTCTTGCCTGCTCCTTCCGGTCCCTCGAAGGTGATGAACCAACTCACCAGTTCTCGTCCTCGCGGTAGATTTCGACCCGGCGGAAGGGTTCTCGCCCCCGGCTGCGGGATGCCAGGTTGTACCGCTCGGCGAGCTGATGCTGAAGGCGTCGAATCCAGGCTTCCTGCGGGCGCAACTCGATCCGGCTGCGTGTCCCCTGGAGCACCTGGTGCGCCGCAGCTTCTGCCTCCTCCATCGCGGCCAGGATCCGATCGTGCGCTGCGGTCTCATCGCCGTCGTCAGCGGCTGATTCCAGTTCTTGCTCGCCCGCGAACCGCTCAGGGAACAGCGAGCGGAACAGATTGGCCATCTGCTGCGCCGTATTGCTCCGCAGGACGTACACCGGGATGCCGCGTTGTTCGGCCTCGCGGAGTACCTGCGGTCGCTTGCGGAAGTAGTTCTTCAGCGTCACGACCGCATCTGCCTCGCGGGGTGAGCGGACCAGCTCGACCGGAAGCATCAATTGGCGAATGACGTCCTCCAGCCGGTTCCGGCTGACGCCGAAGGGAAAGAGTCGCATGGTCCGCCTGATCGGCTCGCTGGGCGGAGCGGCGACTGCGATCGTCCCGGAAGGAGTCGCTGGTCGAGTCGGGGCCGGTGTACCGGGAATCCGCTGGTAGGTCCGACGCGGTCCAGAGGGAAGCATGGACCGCTCGGCACGTTGGTCTTGCCCGTGCAACTCCTCGTACCAGATGGACACCGTTCCGTCCGGGTTTCGCTCGCGAATCTCGACGCGGAGCGGCTGGCCGCGCAGGATGGCGTCGACCGCTGCCGCGACGTCGCGGTGCACGGCCACTCGATTGCGCGACTGAATCTCGACCAGAACGCCGAAGGTCGGTGGTGCCTTGCGTTCCAGGATCGACTTCTGGGTGCCCCGCCGGCGAGCTTCCTCGTCGCTCAACGTGACCGACTGGATCCCCCCGATGAGATCCGAGAGGGTCGGGTTCATCATGATGTTTTCCAGCGTGTTCCCGTGTGCGGTTCCGATGAGCTGCACGCCACGCTCGGCGATCGTGCGCGCGGCGGCAGCCTCGAGCTCGGTACCGATCTCGTCGATGACGATGACCTCCGGCATGTGGTTCTCGACCGCTTCGATCATCACCGCGTGCTGAAGACTGGGCGTCGGGACCTGCATCCGGCGGGCGCGACCGATCGCCGGGTGCGGGATATCGCCGTCACCTGCGATCTCATTGCTCGTGTCCACGACGATCACCCGCTTGCGCAGGTCGTCAGCCAGCACCCGCGCTGTTTCGCGCAACATGGTCGTCTTGCCGACACCGGGCCGACCCAAGAGCAGTATGCTCTCGCCCGACTCGATCAAGTCGCGGATGATGGCGACCGTTCCATAGACTGCGCGACCGATCCGGCAAGTCAGGCCGACGATCTCGCCGGATCGCGAGCGAATCGCGGAAATGCGGTGCAGCGTGCGCTCGATACCTGCTCGGTTATCGTCCCCGAAGCGACCGATCCGTGACGCGACGTAGGCGATGTCTTCGCGCGTGATCTCGCGATCCGCGAGATACACCTCGCGGTCCTCGAACCGTGCCTCGGGACGTCGTCCCAGGTCGAGAACGATTTCGAGCAGCTTGGCGCGGTCCTCTGGGCTGTTGTACTCCCGGAGCGCTTCGACGATATCGGGTGGCAAGACTGCCAGCAGATCCTCGAGATTATCAGTGATCGTTTGCTCCGGCATTGCCGGAAGAATGGTCACAGGCTTCGTCACGGTGCGCGTGGTCGTCCTCCTCTTCGTTTCATGGTCGTGTCGCGCGTTCCAGTACGGCGATCGTCGGTCGCTCGTGGTTGTAGAGCACGCGTGGTGCCTCGGCGAGTCCGGCCAGCCGAGCATGCTCGGTGACGGGAAATCCGGCGCGGATACGTCGGATCGTATAGCGTGCGACCCAAAGCCGTGTCTCGAGCAGCGTGAATCCCACCTGCTCGAAGCGTGCCCGGGTGGCTCCTGCCTCATCGGGAAGCAGGAGCAGCACCCGATCGCGCGGGCGCGCGCAGGAAGCGAGCGCTGCTCCCACGATCGCGACGGCCTCGCTGGCAGCTTGGTCTTCCGCGACCAGTTCCACGATGTGCCAACCAGCGCGCGAGCGAACGCGGCAGTAGGCTCGGGTCTCACCGTCAGTCGCGAGCAGGTAACCGCGGATACGCCAGCCAGCGCGCTGCCCCACGTGCCACGCGGCCCGGGTGCGTGCCTCGGCGAACTGAACCGGTCGCGGGGTGACGCGCTCGTACAGGCGCTGAACCTCCCATGCGTCGAGCGCTTGCTGCTGACGAATGGTCAGCGACTGGCTCGGCGGTGCGAGTTGCTCGCGCTGGCCGGCGAGCAGGTGTATCCGCCGGAACGGCGTAAAACCGGCTCGCTGCCACCAGGCGATGAGATCCGGGTGCTCCGGAATCAGGGTGTGCAGGCGGATGACCCCGCGCAGACCAGCGTCCCGAGCCAGACGGTCCAGCAAGCGCTGTCCCTCTTCTCCCTGCGAGACGAACAGGCGAGCGATGAACCAATGATCGCGTCCGGGTTCTGCGATGACGTGAGCGTAGGCTCGCTGTCCGCGCTCGTGGACGAACCGTCCGGTCGCCGCGCCGAACGCACTGCCGAGCAATCCCCGAATGGGCGAGAGATGAAAAGCGGCTGGCAGCGCGACCAGGTCACCGCGCAAGGCAGCTGCCGGCTGATCGGAGGAGTCGCTCGCGCTCATCGGTGCATTGTTGGCTCGCCACCAGATCACGCCAGGCCCTCCTCCGCGCGCCTCAGAGCGCGCGTCGTCCGGCGAGCGCGCGACCCAACGTGATCTCGTCGGCATACTCCAGGTCGCCGCCCACCGGCAAGCCGCTGGCTGGCCGGGTCACCGTGACGCCGAGTGGAATGAGCTGGCGTGCGATGTACATGGCGGTCGCATCGCCCTCGATGTTCGGGTTCAAGGCCAAGATGACCTCGTTCGGTTGCTCTTCCTGGACTCGGTGAACGAGTTCGCGGATCCGCAAGCGCTCTGGCCCGATGCCGTCGACGGGTGAAATGACCCCGTGCAGGACATGGTACACACCGTGATAGGCTCCAGTTCGCTCGAGGGCGAGAACGTCGAGCGGATCCTCGACAACGCAGATCGTTCGCTGATCACGCGACGGATCAGTGCAGATCTGGCAGGGATCGACATCGGTCAAGTTGAAGCACCGCGAGCAGAACTGCACTCGCTCTTTCACCTCGATGATCGCTTGAGCCAGGGCAAGCGCGTCTTCCCGCGAACACCGCAACAGATGGTATGCCAACCGTGATGCGGTCTTGGGACCGATTCCGGGAAGCTTCGCGAATTCCTCGATCAACCGAGCGATCGGCTCGGCCGGTCCACGTGCGCGCACTGTCACCTCGGTCGCCGTCAGGCAAAACGCGCGTTCACCGGTTTCAGTATACCAGAAGGGTCGGTTTCTCTCGTCCCTCTCACTCGTCGCCCAGATAGACCACGCGGCCGCGTGCTCCTTCAGCCGGGCCGACTATTCCTTCCGCTTCCAATCGCTCCATCAGGCGTGCTGCCCGGTTGTAGCCGATCCGCAGTCGTCGCTGGAGGAGCGACGTCGAGGCTGTCCCGAGTTGGCGAACGAGTTGGCGAGCCTGTTCGAGCAGGGGGTCCTCGCCACGACTCGTCTCCTGGATCGTTTCCTCGAGATCGAGCCAGCTCGGGTCGTATTGTGGGACCGGACAGAGTTGCCGCCAGTGGTCGACGACGTATTCCAAGTCGCGGTCGTCGATGAACGAGCCTTGGACGCGGAGGGGACGTGCGGCATCGGGCGGGAGATAGAGCATGTCGCCGCGCCCGAGCAAGCGTTCGGCACCAGGCATATCGAGGATCACCCGGCTATCGGTCTGCGACGTGACAGCGAAGGCGATCCGCGCCGGTACATTGGCCTTGATCAACCCGGTGAGCACGTCGACCGAGGGTCGCTGCGTCGCGATCAGGAGGTGAATCCCGGTGGCACGGGCCATCTGGGCCAGTCGCACGAGGAGTGTCTCTACCTCGTCCGGTGTCGTCAGCATGAGGTCAGCCAGCTCATCGATGATGACGACGAGATAGGGCAATGGTTCGAGCGATGGGTCTTCCTCGCGTCGCAAGCGATACCCCTCGAGATTGCGCACTCCCAGCTGGGCGAAAAGCTCGTAGCGTCGCTCCATTTCCTGCAGGACACGTCGCAGCGCGCCGACGACGAGTCCCATATCGGTCACGACTGGGCGCTTGAGGTGCGGCACGCCATCGTAACCGGCGAGTTCGACCTTCTTCGGATCGATCAACAGCATCTGGAGTTCGTCCGGCCGCCGCGTGAGCAGAAAGGTCGCGATGATCCCGTTGATGCAGACCGATTTGCCGGATCCGGTCGCGCCGGCGATGAGGAGATGCGGCATGCGGGTGAGGTCAGCGACGACGTACTCGCCGTGCACATCCCGCCCGAGAGCCAGCGGGAGGCGTGCTCGAGAGCGCTGGAAGGTCGTCGATTCCAGCACCTCGCGCAGGCCCACCGTAGAAATCGCGCTGTTCGGGACCTCGATGCCCACACGTGCCATACCAGGAACCGGTGCCTCGATCCGGATCGCTGGCGCAGCCAGCGCCAATGCCAGATCGTTCTGCAGCTCGGTGATGCGCCGCACCTTGACTCCGGGACCCGGTTCCAGGGTGAACAACGTCACGGCAGGTCCAGGATAGATTTCGCGGACGCGAGCGTCGACTCGGAAGTTCGCCAGCGTCTCTTGGATGATCGCTGCCTTGCGCTCCAGTTCGTCCGCATCGGGGAGGCTCGCCTCGTACCGCTGCAAGCGGCTGATCTCGGGAAGCACCTGATCTCCGGCAGGAGGTGGCGTGACCGCGCTCGCTGTGACCGGTTCCGGCTCGGCGGGGTGGCGCTCTTGGACACGCTGCTGAGGGGAAACCTGCGTCCGGCGCCCACGCGGGCGACTCGCTGGGGCGTGGCGCGTCGCGATGATCGGTCGCGTCGATCCGCGCTGGGCGGTCTCGACCGAGTGGCCGGGCTCCGCTGGCGCCGGAGGCGCGGGAAGATCGACCGCGCGAGCGGACGATCGCCGTTGGACGATCTGCCAGCTTCGTTGCGCCGCGGTGACGATCGCTCGAGCGAGCGTGCTGAGCTCGATACCAGCGACGAGGGTCGAGCCAGCCAGGCCGAGGGCCAGTGCGAGGAGCCCGAGACCGAGGTCCCCCCCGATGAACCGGAGGAGCGCTGCCACGCCGGCACCGATGTACCCGCCGGCCTCCTCGACACGGTCAGCCGGTCGCGCATCGAGCAGTGCGACGGCTGCGGAACCATACAGTGCGAACCCCACGGCCCGGCGAATCGTGCCGGCTCGCGACCGGGAGGCGAGCAGTTCGAGGGCACCCCACCAGCAGACGAGCGGGACCACGATCGCCCCGCGGCCGAACAGTTGCCGGCAGGTCTGGGCGAGCCAGCCGGCCAGCCCGGTCTCGCGCTCGTGCCCGAGGAGAGCCACGGCCAAGAGCACACCGACCGTGGCGAGAAACACACCAGCGAGGTCACGCGGCAGACGGCGCGGAACGAGTGCTGCCAGTTGCGCCAGCTGAGCGACGACCGCACGCAGGCGGCGTCTTTGGGAACCGGCGACGAGCGGTGCTGTCTCCCCTCTGGCTCTCCGTTCTTTCTCTCGCTTCCGCGCCATCGTGTCCCCCTGCGTTCGTTCGCGTGTCCGTACGGAGTATAGCAGGGGGTCAGAACAAGCGCATCTGCTGTGCCTTTTCCTCGCTGTGCTGCGCTTCTGCTGGACGCGCTGCTTCCGCCCGGGCCTGGGCGAGGATCTCTCGCAGTGCATCGAAGTCCTTCTCGACGAGTTCCTTGAGCGCAGGCTGGTGCAAGGCGGCGGCGGGGTGATACATCGGCACCACGATGACATCCCCGAACCGGCGTGGCTTTCCATGGATACGGGAGATCTTTTCGTTGGGGAACCAGCGCGCCATGGAATAGCGCCCGAGCGTCACGATGACGCGCGGACGAATCACCGCGATCTGCTCGTCGAGGTAGGGTGCACACGCAGCGATCTCGTCCGGGAGCGGATCCCGGTTCCCGGGTGGTCGGCACTTGACGACGTTGGTGATATAGACCTGTTCGCGTCGTAGCCCGGCTCGCCCGAGCAGCTCGTTCAGGAATTGTCCTGCCGCTCCGACGAACGGGCGACCCTGCCGGTCTTCGTGGTACCCCGGTGCCTCCCCGATGAACATCACCTCAGCGTGCGGATCCCCTTCACCGGGCACTGCCTGGGTCCGGGTCCGCCACAGATCGCAGCGCGTGCAGTGACGGACGCGCTCGGCGATGTTCTCCAGGAGTTCCCTCGCACTGCGTTCCTGGCTCACTGTCTGCTCCTCTCGCTCGTTTCGTCTTCCCGTTCTCGTCGTCCACCGGGGCATGGACAGCGAATGCCGACGCGGGCAGCGAACGACCGTTCCGCACCAGTGCGATCCAATCTACCGGATGCTCCAGGAAGAAAACGGTCGGGTCCTCCGCGTGCTCGTGCAGCCAGCGCGCGATGATGACTGCGGCATCGAGCGAATCCTGGTCGAGCGTCCAAGGAGCGGCCTCGTGGGCGCGTTCCCAGGCCGCTCGAAGTCGAGCCGCCACGGCTGCCTCGTCCTCGTGCGGATCGGCCACGACACGCGCCCAGAGTCGGCCGGCAACGATGAGGAGAAAGGCCCGATCGCCGGTCTCTGGGCAGGGAGTGACGATGACGCATGGTCGTCCGCTGATCGTCTGGCGGACCAATCGATGACCGATCACGAGTTCCTCGCTGCGCCGCAGGAGATCGCGCAAGCGCGCTGCTCGTTCGAAGTCGAGTCGCTCCACCGCGTCAGCGAGAAGTTGTTGCGCACGTTCGACGATGACAGTCGTCTCGCCGCTGAGATAACGCAGCGCGCATTCGACGAGCGCTCGGTACTCGGCAGGCGTGACGCGTCCGGTGCAGGGGCCGATACAGCGGCCCAGTGTCAGTTGCAAGCACGGGCGCCCGTAGGAACGGGCATCCCGGAACGATCGATGGCAGGTGCGCAACGGGAGGAGTTGGTGGAGCAACTCGACGACCGAACGGGCAGCAGCCGTGCTCCGGAAAGGCCCGATGTACACG
The DNA here is from genome assembly GCF_053493975.1 of Thermomicrobium sp. Lineage (NCBI taxonomy): Bacteria > Pseudomonadati > Thermomicrobiota > Thermomicrobia > Thermomicrobiales > Thermomicrobiaceae > Thermomicrobium > Thermomicrobium sp. Next base: position 24,645 of record NZ_JBRBZA010000058.1, on the reverse strand, counting down.
GCGTCGTCATCGTCACGCTGACGAGCGAGCATCAGGCGCGGCCAAGGGCGACCGAGCTCGACTTTCACGTAGGGGTACGCCTCGTGATTGCGGAGTTGCGTATTGTACGGTGGCTTGTACCGCTGGACGAATTGACTCTCCAAGAGGAGTGCTTCCAACTCCGAGCCGACAACGACCGTCTCGATCTCGGCCACCGATTCGAGCAACCCGTCCATCTTGCGGGTGTATCCCAGTGGTTGACTGAAGTAGGAGCGGACTCGCTGCCGGAGATTGCGCGCCTTGCCGACATACAGGACACGTCCCAGCGCATCGCGCATGAGATACACACCCGGCAGGGCGGGTGTATTGGCCAGCAGGCGCTGGTCGAGCACAGCGCGCCCGCGGGCGACCGGCTCGACGACGATCGGTCGCCGCGTCGCGGTTGGCTGGAGGTCGCTCGGCGAGCGGTATCCGACCTGCTCGGCTCGCTCGACGAGGTGAAGGTAGAGGTGGGCAGTCGCTTCGGCATCCGGTAACGCACGGTGACGCGTGCCCCGCGCCAGACCGATGGATCGACAGATCGTGTCGAGATCGTAGCGGCCGTTCGCGGCGAGCAGTGCCCGGGCGAGCGGCAAGACGTCGAGTGCGGGATTGGGGAGCGGTCCTTGGCCGATGCGCCGCAGTTCGGCGTTCAGAAAATCGAGGTCGAACCCCACGTTGTAGCCGATGACCGTGCTCTCTCCCAAAAAGACACGAATCGCGGTGGCCACATCGACGAACGACGGCGCCGTCACCAGGTCCTCGTCCCGGATCCCTGTCAGACGAACGATATAAACCGGCAAGCGGCGATGGGGGTTGACGAGGACGGAGAAGCGATCGACGCAGCAGCCGTCCTCGTAACGAACCGCGCCGATCTCGATGATGCGGTGCCGAGCTGGACGGAGACCAGTCGTTTCGACATCGAGCGCGACGAACGAGCGAGGCCAGCCCTCGCTGGGTACCAGGGGGCGATGGCGAAGGGCCCAGGTCCCATCCGCACGGCGGACGATCTCTGGCTCGGTCTCCAACAGTTGGGCCAGGAATGGTGCCCAAAGTCGACGGTTACCGAGCGAGCCGAAAAGCGCCTCGATCAACTCCTCTTCGCTGGCGAGCCCGCCTCGTGTCAACAAGAGCTGCCGTGCTCGACTGCGGAGACGATCGTAGGCTGGCTCCACGGGCTGTTCACTCATCCCGCACTCCTCGTCCCGCACCCCCTGGTATGGTACCCGAGCTGCGGTCGATGCCTCATCCTGCCGGTCCGTCGCTGGACGGAGGGCACGCTGGCGTATACTCGCCAGCGCGATGGAACGCCAGGCGCGAGTCAGCAGCGAGGGAGGAACAGGATGGCGGAGCAATCAGCGCTGCCCACGGATCGTGTCCCGCCGGAGGTTCGTGCCCGGGTCGAAGAGCTGCGGCGGCTCATCCACCGCTACAACTACGAGTATTACGTGCTCAATGCTCCAACTGTCAGTGACGCTGAGTACGATGCGCTGATGCTCGAACTTCGGCGCTGGGAGGAACAGTATCCGGAACTGATCACGCCGGATTCGCCGACACAACGGGTGGGGGCACCGCCAGCCGAAGGGTTCGCCACGGTCCAACACGAAATTCCCATGCTCTCGCTCGGCAACGTCTTCTCCGATGAGGAAATCCGGGCATGGGCGGAGCGGGTGTACCGGCTGAGCGGCCGACTGGATGTCGAGTTCGTGACCGAGCCCAAGGTCGATGGTCTCGCGGTCTCCTTGCTTTACCGTGATGGCGTACTGGTGCGCGGTGCGACGCGAGGAGACGGGTACACGGGAGAGGACGTGACGAACAACGTGCGGACGATCCGCATGATTCCGCTCCGCCTGTATCCCCCCGAGGGGGTCGTCGTTCCACCTGTCCTCGAGGTGCGTGGCGAAGTCTACATGAACGTGCGGGACTTCGAGAGACTGAACCGCGAGCGCGGTGAGCAAGGACTCCCACTCTTCGCCAATCCCCGCAATGCGGCTGCTGGCTCGCTGCGCCAGCTCGATCCCAGCGTGACTGCTTCGCGACCGCTCCGTTTCGCTGCGTGGGATATCGGCCTCTGGGAGGGAACCGAGCCGCCCGCGACGCATCTGGCCACCTTGGAGTTCCTCCGTCAGCTGCAGTTTCCGGTCGTTCCCGATTATCGGCTTTGCCGAACGGTCGACGAGGTGATCGCTGAGTGCCATCGTTGGCAGGAGCGTCGTGACGCACTCGAGTTCGAAGCCGACGGAGTGGTGATCAAGGTCAATGACCGGGCGCTTTATCAGGCGCTCGGCGTCGTTGGACGCGAGCCGCGCGGTGCCACCGCGTACAAGTTCCCGGCTCATGAGAAGACGACGATCGTCCGGGACGTGATCTGGAGCGTGGGCCGCACGGGGAAGCTGACTCCGGTTGCAGTGCTCGAGCCGGTCGAAATCGGTGGGGTCATCGTCGAGCGAGCGACGTTGCACAACGAAGAAGAGATCCGGCGACTCGGTCTGCTCATCGGTGATGCGGTCGTGGTGCAACGCCGAGGAGACGTGATCCCCAAGGTCGTCGCCACGATCCCACAGCGGCGCGATGGCGACGAGCGACCGGTCGAAATTCCGAGCCAGTGCCCGGTGTGCGGTGCTCATACTATCCGGTTGGAAGGAGAGGTCGATCGCTACTGCCCCAATCCGAATTGCCCGGCTCGCCTGAAAGCCTCGGTGCGCCACTTCGCCTCGCGCAATGCGATGGACATCGAGGGGCTCGGTGAGAAGATCTCGGATCTCTTCGTCGAGCTCGGAATCATCCGCTCGCTGCCCGATCTCTACGAAATCGACTGGGCACGTGTCCTCCAGCTGGAAGGTTTCGGCCCGAAGAAGGTGGAAAATCTTCAAAAGGCTATCGAAGCGAGCAAGAACCGTCCGTTCGCGCGCTTCCTGTTCGCCTTGGGGATCCGTCATGTGGGGGAACGCAATGCGCAACTTCTTGCCGAACATTTCCGCTCGATCGACCGGCTCATGGAGGCCACGATCGACGAGCTTCTGCAGATCCCGGGATTCGGCCCGGCCGTCGCCCAATCGATCGTCGAGTTTTTCCGAGAGCCGAAGAATCGGGAGATGATCGAGCGGTTTCGCCGTCTCGGGGTGCGCATGGGCGAGGAAGAAGCGGCCGTGGTGGCTCCCGTTCAAGGGCCGTTAGCAGGTAAGACGGTCGTGCTGACCGGACGATTGGAGACGCTGACGCGGAGTCAGGCTGAGGAGTTGTTGCGGCGTGCCGGAGCCCACGTGACCGACAGTGTCTCGCGCAAGACCGACTACGTCTTCGCGGGGGCTGATCCCGGCAGCAAGTACGTGCGAGCACAGCAACTCGGTGTACCGATCCTGGGGGAAGAAGACCTCCTGCGCATGCTGCGCGAGTCGGGAGTCGAAGTCGAGGTCGCCGCTCGTTCACAATGAGGTATGCCCTGGCAGCGCGGTCGTCCCTGGTTTGACCAGCGGAAGCCCCTGCTGACACAAGGGGCATCGGTCCGGTGGCCAGTTCGCGATGTCCAGCCGGAGCAGCGCGACGAGCGGCACCCCGAGATCGACCGGCTCGGTCGAGCGGTCGATGAGGACGGCAACGCCAACGATCTCTACTGCATACTCGCCCACTGCGCGCAGCGTTTCGCGGAGCGAGCCGCCGGTCGTCAACACATCGTCCACGACGAGGACGCGCGTGCCGGGCGAGAAACGGGTTCCGCGCCGGATCACTCGCCGGCTGCTCCCCTCGTGCTCGCGTTCCGCGTAGGCGGCCTGGATGCCGAGTTGCCGGGCGCACTCGAATGCCAGAAGGATTCCACCGGTCGTCGGTCCCACGACGGCGTCGATCCCTCGCCACCGTAGTCGCGCGAGGAGTTCGCGACACATCGCTTCCACGCGGCGAGGCCAGCGGAACAAAGCGAACTTTTCGATATAGCGATCACTGTGACGGCCGGAAGCGAGGAGAAAATGCCCTGTCAAAAGCGCTCCGACCTCGTGCAGGTCTCGCAGGAGTGCCTGGGCCGTCTGCTCGTCGGCCAGAATCTCGACCATCGTTCCCTCCTCCGGTGGTGCCTGGCGGCTCGGACAATCGACTGGCTGCTCGCCCATTCTGCCCCGAAGAGTCGATCCCCTTCGCTTGCTCGCTCGACCGGTGCGCGCTTCCAGCTCGACGGGCGAATGAGGTACTGGGAGCTCCCCGGTGCGAAGACGTGTCGAGAACCCGAGTCGCCGCACGCGCCGATCGATCCAGGCCAGACGCTCGGACGGTGCCCTGACCCAGTACTCGAAGAGCACCGATCATGGCAGGAAGAAAAAGCTCACGGCCAGGCCAGCGTAAACCGCCAGCAGCATCACCCCTTCCAGCCAGTGCGAGCGACCGTCGAGTGCGATGAGTGTCGTGACCAGGGCTGTGCCGAGCAGGGCGACGAGTTCATAGACATTGAAGACGAGCGACAGCGGTCGGCTGGTCACGAGGCTGGCGAAGACGAGAATGGGCATCATGACGAGCGCGATCTGCAAGCTCGATCCATAGGCGATTCCCAGACTCAAGTCCATGCGGTTCCGATGCGCTACCTGCACCGCGACGAAATGCTCCGCCACATTGCCGACGAGTGGTACCAGCACGACTCCGAGGAAGAACTCGGGGATGCCAGTCGCTTCGACGACCGGCTCGACTGCACCGACGAGAATCTCGCTCATGAACACGACGCCGATCGTTGCACCGGCGAGGACGAGGGCTGCTCGCCGCAGTGACCATGCAGCGGGCCCATGTTCGGTAACCGTCCCTGGAAGGCGCAGCGTGTAGAGCAAATAGAGGGCGTAAATCCCCGCGAGGACGAGGGCGAGGCCGATGCTCATCCACTCGACAGCCTGGCCCTGTACGGGGGTCGGACCCAAGGTGAAAAGCCCGGGGACGAGCAGGAGTACCACAGCGAGCGTCATCATCGTCGCGCTGATCCCGGCGAGCTGGGCATCGAATTGCTGGAGACCATGACGGAGTCCGCCGACGAGAAGACTGGCTCCGAGTATGAGGAGGAGGTTGCCGAGAATGGAACCAGAAATCGAGGCCTTGACCAACTCGTGAAGACCTGCCCGCAAGGCCGCCAACGCGATGATCAGCTCGGCAGCATTGCCGAGCGTCGCATTGAGTAGTCCCCCGACCAGCGGGCCGGTGTGCGCCGCTACTTCCTCCGTTGCTCGACCGAGCAGAGCAGCGAGCGGGACGAGCGCCGCGGCTGAAGCCGAGAGGACCAGGAGCGGCGGTGCCTGCAGGCACTCGATCGCAAGCGCAAGAGGGGCCACTAGCAGCCCGGCGAGCCACCAGCACATGATCCCCTCCTCAGGCGAGGACAGCTTCGCGTGTCCGGTAGGCGGGGAGCGGTTGGACGGAAAAGCTCGTCCCGCTGCCGAGCAGAGCTCGCACCAGAGCACGGGCTGTATCCAGACTCGTGAGGCACGGCATGCCGCGCTCCACGGCAGCCCGGCGAATCAGGAAGCCGTCCTGGATCGTCCCCTCGTCGCGGCCCGGGGTATTGATCACCCCGCGCACCTTCCGCTCGAGGATCACTTCCAGCACGTCCGGGTGCCCATGCCCGATGTGCGCGACCGTGAGTTCGACCGGTACGCCATGCGCCCTGAGATATCGAGCGGTTCCTTCTGTCGCGACCAGCGAGTGACCGAGGGCCAGCAGGCCACGGGCGAGTTCCACACCGGCGGGCTTGTCGTCATCGGCCAAGCTCAACAGGACCGGGGCGCCCCGCTCGATCGCGAGGCCAGCGGCGAGGAACGCCTTGGCCAAGGCAGCTTCGAACGTGCGGTCGATACCCATCGCTTCGCCGGTCGACTTCATCTCCGGCCCGAGCTGCACGTCCACACCCTGGAGCTTGGCCATGGAGAAGACCGGCGCCTTGACCGCGACGAGCGGCTGGCGCGGCCACAGCCCACCACGGTATCCCTGATCGCCGAGTGAGCGGCCGAGGAGAATCTGGGTGGCGACGTCGACCATCGGCACCCCAGTGACTTTGCTCAGGAAGGGGACAGTGCGCGAAGCTCGCGGATTGACCTCGAGGACGTAAACCACTCCCTGATAGAGAACGAATTGGATGTTGATGAGACCGCGGGCACCGAGGGCCAGGGCGATCTCGGTCGTGTACCGCACGAGCGTGTCCACGTGGACAGGTGGCAATTCGACTGCAGGATAGACCGCGAAGCTGTCTCCTGAATGGACGCCTGCCCGCTCGATGTGCTGCATGATGCCTGGTACCAGCACGTCCTGCCCGTCGCAGAGTGCATCGACCTCCAGCTCGATTCCGTCCAAATACTTGTCGATGAGGACGGGTCGACCGCTCGCGAAGGCTCCAGAAGTGGCCAGATACTGCTCGAGTTGCTCTCGACGATACACGACTTCCATCGCTCGACCGCCGAGGACGTACGAGGGACGCACCAGCACGGGATAACCGATGCGCTCGGCAGTCTCCAGCGCTTCCTCCAGCGTCGTGACGCCCGCGCCCGGCGGTTGAGGAATATCCAGTTCGCGGAGGAAGCGTTCGAAGCGGCGCCGATCTTCGGCCAGATCGATCGCGTCCTGATCGGTGCCGAGAATCGGTACTCCAGCTGCTGCCAGGTCGGCCGCCAAGTTGATGGCGGTTTGTCCCCCGAACTGGACGATCACTGGGGGGAGATGGTCGATCTGGCCGCTCGCCTCATGCCAGAGGACGTCGAGCACTGACTCGGCATCCAGCGGTATCACGTAGAGACGGTCGGATGCGTCGAAGTCGGTCGAAACGGTCTCGGGGTTGTTGTTGAGCATGATCGCGGCTACGCCGGCACGGTGGAGCGCCTGTGCAGCCTTGACGCTACAGTAATCGAACTCGATACCCTGGCCGATGCGGATCGGTCCTGCGCCGATGACGACAGCCTTGGGAGAGTCGAGCGGGGGTGCTTCGTCCTCGTCCTCGTACACGGCGTAAAAGTACGGTGTCTCGGCAGCGAACTCGGCCGCGCAGGTATCGACGAGCTTCTGAACAGGAACGAGGCCGAGCGCGAGACGCTGAGCGCGGACCTCCTGTTCCGTCGTCGCGCGGAGGGCAGCGATCGTCCGATCGGCGAAGCCGAGGCGCTTGGCTTCCCAGAGAAGTTCCGCTGTGAACGGTTCGGTCGCGAGCCGCTGTTCCATCGCGACGAGGCGTTGGATGGCCCGGACGAACCAGGGGTCGATCCCACTCAACGCGCTGACCTGTTCCGGTGTCCAACCGCGCCGCAGCGCTGCAGCGACTGCCCAGAGGCGCTGATCGGTGGGTATCCGGAGTGCCTGCTCCAATATGGATGGATCCTGCCAGCGGGAATCTTCCCATGTGAGGTCGGTTTGATCGGTCTCCAGTCCGCGCACCGCTTTCTGCAGTGCAGCCTCGAAGCATCGATCGATCGCCATGACCTCGCCGGTCGCTTTCATCTGCGAACCGAGTCTCCGGTCCCCGTGCCGGAATTTGTCGAAAGGCCAGCGCGGAATCTTGACGACGCAGTAGTCGAGTGCTGGTTCGAAGGAGGCCATCGTCTTACCGGTGACGGGATTGGGGATTTCGTCCAAGGTCCGTCCGATCGCGAGCTTGGCTGCGATGCGGGCGATCGGATACCCGGTCGCTTTGGAGGCCAGTGCCGAACTCCGACTGACGCGGGGATTGACTTCGATCACGTAGTACTGATCGGAGCGAGGGTCGAGTGCGAACTGGATGTTGCAGCCGCCGACGATACCCAAGGCTCGGATGATCTTGAGTGCGGCACTGCGCAACATCTGATAATCGCGGTCGCTCAATGTCTGCGAGGGGGCGACGACGATGCTGTCGCCAGTATGCACGCCCATCGGGTCGAGGTTTTCCATGTTGCAGATGGTAATGCAGGTATCATTGGCATCCCGCATGACCTCGTACTCGATCTCTTTCCAACCGAGCAGGCTGCGCTCCACCAGCACTTGGCCGATCGGGCTGGCCGCGATCCCGCGTTGGACGAGGGTGACGAGTTCGTCTTCGGTGAAAGCGATGCCCCCGCCGGTCCCTCCGAGCGTGAAGGCTGGACGGACGATCAAAGGTGGCGGGACTTCCTCTGCGAAGCCGAGTGCGTCTTCGACGCTGTAGGCGGTGACGCTTTCCAGCACTGGTTCACCGATTTCGAGCAGCAATTCCTTGAAAAGTTGACGGTCTTCTGCCCGACGGATCGCCTCCAGCGGTGTCCCGAGCAAGCGCACGCCGTAGCGATCGAGAACGCCTGCCTCGGCCAGCGCGACTGCCAGGTTGAGTCCCGTCTGACCGCCGAGCGTCGCCAGCAAGCCTTCCGGGCGCTCACGGGCGATGATGCGTTCGAGCACCTCGACCGTGAGCGGTTCGATGTAAACGGCGTCGGCCATGTCTTCATCGGTCATGATCGTCGCGGGATTGGAGTTGACGATGATGGTGCGGATTCCTTCCTCGCGGAGAGCCCGCAACGCTTGACTTCCCGAGTAGTCGAACTCCGCAGCCTGCCCGATGACGATCGGGCCTGATCCGATGACGAGGACGCTGGAAACCAACGGCTGCCGTGCCATCGTTGCCATCGTCATACTCCCTCCCCAGCCAGCACGATCGGCCGCGACGTGCGTGCTCGCCACCGCTGCTGGACGAGTTCGACGAAAGCATCGAAGAGATCTTGGCTGTCTTGTGGTCCGGGCGATCCCTCGGGATGGAACTGGACAGTCAGGACAGGAAGCGAGCGATGGCGGAGCCCTTCGACTGTGCCATCGTTCACGTTGATCATCCAGACTTGCCAGCCATCGTGCTCGGGAATGCTGTCGCGGGCCACGCAGTAGCCGTGATTCTGTGACGTGATGCGCACCCGCCCGGTGAAGATGTCCTTGACCGGGTGGTTGCCGCCGCGGTGACCGAAGGTCAACTTGATCGTCCGAGCGCCGGCTGCGAGGGCCAGGAGCTGATGACCCAGACAGATACCGAAGAACGGTATCCCAGAGGTGGCCAGAACGCGGACCGTTTCGATGGCGTCGGTGGCTCGGGTCGGGTCACCGGGGCCAGGTGAGACGACGATCCCGTCCGGTTCCAGCGCGAGGACGGTCGCTGCATCGACCCCGTAGGGAAGCACGGTGAGGCGCACCGAACGTCGGAGGAGGGAGGCGATGATGTTGCGCTTGACGCCGCAGTCGATGAGGACAATGTGCGGTGCATCCGCTGGTCCGAAGGTCGCTGGCTCGCCGCGAACGGCTGGTACGACATCTTCTCGATCGGGCGTCCAGGCTCGCTGCGCCCAGGCAACCAGTTCGGCGTCGGTCAGGCCCGTGCGGTCGGGAACCAGGATCGCCCGCATGGTTCCGTGGATGCGCAGGTGGCGCGTCAAGGCGCGCGTATCGACATCCGCCAGCCCTGGTATGCCCCATCGCTCCAGATAGTTGGCGAGCGTCTCGCGTGCCTTCCAGTGACTCGGTCGGTCGCAGTACTCGCGGACGATCAGCCCGGCGGCCCACGGGCGTCGGGATTGCTCGTCCTCGTCACAGACACCGTAATTACCGATGAGTGGGTATGTCATGCAGACGAGTTGCCCATAAAAAGAGGGGTCAGTGACCACCTCTTGATAACCAGTCATGACCGTGGTGAAGACCGCTTCGCCCTCAGCCGGGCGGCGTGCTCCGAATGGAGTACCCGGAAAGATCCGCCCGTCTTCCAGAACGAGTGCACCGATCCGCGAACGCTGTATCGACATAGGCTACCTTCCCTCCAACGATCGTGAGTCGGACGCGCCCACGCAAGGTGAGTCCGAGGAGCGGTGTGTTGGCACTGCGCGAGCGCAGGGTCGCGCGCGTGACCTGCCAGGGTTCCTCTGGGTCGAAGACGACGACATCGGCCGGGGAGCCCGGCCTCAAGGTCCCTCCTGGCAGGCCGAAGAGCGTGGCGGGACGACAGGAGAGAAACTCGACCAGCTCGCTCAACGTCAGTGCTCGGATGCGTACCAACCGCAGGAGCAAGGGGAGGGCGAGTTCCAACCCGATCATCCCGAACGCGGCTCGCTCGAGAATCGGCGGCTTGTCCTGCTCATGGTGCGGCGCATGGTCGGTGGCGATGAGATCGATCGTCCCGTCCCGTAACCCGGCCCGCAAGGCCAGCGCATCGGCTTCTGGCCGCAGGGGTGGATTGACCTTGGCATTGGGATCGGGGCAGGGGCCGGCAGGAAACGGTTGTGTCTCCCCAGCGAAGCGACGAATGCCTGCTACCCACTCGTCGGTCAGGAGCAAGTGATGCGGCGTTACCTCAGCGGTGACACGGTTTCCCTCGCGCTTGGCTCGTCGCACCAGGGCCAGTCCTCGAGCGGTGGTCAGGTGGAGCACATGGAGCCAGCCACCGGTCAGGCGAGCGAGCTCGAGATCGCGAGCCAGGACGAGCTCCTCCGCAGCAGCCGGAATCCCAGGGAGGCCGAGCTGCTGCGAAACTGCTCCCTCGTGCATCACGCCACCCGCTGACAGCGTTGGGTCCTCGCAGTGCACCATGATCGGTCGACCGAGTTGCCGGCTGAGCTGGAGAGCCTGGCGCATGACGCGGGCACTCCGCGTGCTGTCACCGTCATCGGAGAAGCCGATGGCTCCGGCACCAGCCATGCCGACGAGGTCGGCCAATTCCTCCCCACGGCGGCCGCGCGAAATCGTGCCGATCGGGAAGATACGTACCGGGAGACAGCGCGCTCGCTCGACCAGTTCGCGAATTCGTCCCGGTGTATCGAGCGGGGGCACGGTATTCGGCATGCAGCAAATTGTCGTGAAGCCACCGGCCGCGGCTGCGGTACTGCCCGTCTCTAGCGTCTCCTTTTCTGGATAGCCGGGGTCCCGCAGATGGGCGTGCACGTCGACGAAACCAGGTGCGACGACGAGTCCAGCGGCATCGATCACGGTCGCTCCAGCAGGTTCGGGAACTCGTCCGCCGACCGCTCGAACCTGCCCATCCGCGACCAGGAGGTCTCCCTCGCCGTCGATTCCTTGGCTGGGATCGATGAGACGACCACCCCGCAGCACCAGCGCAGAACCCCATAAAAAAGGCCTCTGGATTCGGGCTGAATCCAGAGGCCCGCTCGCTCGCTCGATCCGAGGTTGTGGACTACCGCTGCCGTGCACGCCTCTTCCAGTCAGTCGCGTTCGTACGCCGTGCTCTCGACACTCGAGCCTCAAGTATAGCGCGTGACCAGACGCTGGTCAACTCCACTGCCGTGGCGGGACCCGATTGCTGGTATCCTGGCTCCCTCGATCTCACCCGTGCCTGCAGAGCGACCCGTTCCCTCGCCCGAACACGGGCTTACCGACACGTGTGACCGAGCGGCGAGCTGGCAGGATCCGGTATCGATCCGTCGGCGCCTGTGCTGCCTCGCGGTGTGACCATCGCACCGCTGGCCGCATCGGTCGGCTCGTTCCAGCAGGCATGGCTGCTATCCCTTGTTGGCTGCGCGCGAGGTGACTTCGGCTGGTGCCAGAGGACAGTGCTGGCAGACCGGCGGGAGAGCACGTTCGTCTGGTGCAGAGGCCGGGAAGCCAGCCCGCTGCAGGAGTCGCCAAGTCAGCCAGATGGAGAGACCGACCACGTTGCAGTAGCAGCCGCGCCAGCGCTCGACCGGGCGCAGGTCGGGATCCTGAATCGCGTAGCCTCCCGCTTTGTCGAACGGCTCACCGCGGGCGATGCTGGCCATGATGTCGTCATCACTGTACTGGCGCATGAGGACCCACGTCGTGGCGTGATCGACCCAGCAGCGATTCCCACGAGCCAGCGCGACGGCGGTGATCACGCGGTGCCACCGCCCGCGCAGGAGGCGCAACATGGCGCGTGCCTCCTCGGCGCTCTCCGGCTTACCGAGTAGCCGGCCGCGCAAGACGACGACCGTGTCAGCTGCCAGTACCCAGTCGCCTGGCCGCCGGGCAGCGACGACCGTGGCCTTGTGACGTGCCAACGCGCGGGCGATACGCTCCGGATGGGAGTGTTGTTCCGGGAGCGGTTCGTCGATCGCTGCTGGATCGACGACGAAGGGGATGCCGAGTGCAGCCAAGAGTTCGCGCCGGCGCGGCGAGGCTGAGGCGAGGACCAGGGTCACGGCATCCCCTCAGCGAGCTCCAATGTCGCGACCGACTCGATGTGGTAGGTCTGCGGGAACATGTCGAGCGGCGTGACGTCGAGGAGCCGATAGCCGCCGTCGACGAGCTTCCTCAGGTCCCGTGCGAGCGTCGCTGGGTCGCAGGAGACGTAGATCAAGCGCGGTGGTCGCAGCATCAGGACTCCGGTGAGCGCCTCCGGCGCGCAACCGACCCGGGGAGGATCGAGGATGACGACATCCGGCCGAACCGCCAGCTTGCCGAGCACGTGCTCGACCTTGGCCTGCACGTACTCGACGTTGTCGAAGGAGTCGAGGTTGACTTGCGCATCGCTGACGGCCGAAGGAGACTCCTCGATCCCGATCACTCGCGCGACGCGTGGGGCGAGAAATGCGGCGAAGGTACCGACACCCGCATAGGCATCGACGACGACCTCGTTCCCCGTCGGGGCGATCCGTTCCAGGACGAGCTGGATGAGACGCTCGGCGACCGCAGTGTTGGTCTGGAAAAAGGACGAGGCCGAAATCCGGAAGCGATGCCCGAGCAGACTCTCGTGGTAGTAGGGTTGGCCGGAGGGAATCGTCGGATCGATCGCGCTCACGTCCGGATGCACCAAAAGCTCGCCAGTATTGGCTCCGTATCGGACCATGAGCTGGTGTTTGACGTGTGCTCGTCCCTGGAGTCGCGACAGGACCTCGTTGATCGCTGGATGCATGATGAGGCAGCGATCGATGCGGAGGAAGCGGTAGCCATGGCCGGGGCGCGAGATGTACCCGAGGTTCCCCTTGCCATCGACCGAGAAGCGCGCGTGGTTTCGGTAACCGTACGGTTGCGGCGAGGGAACAGTGGACGAGACAGGTGGATCGTCGAACTTGCCGATACGGCGCAACTGCTGGCGCACGACGGCCTGCTTGAGCACGAGTTGGTGTTCGTAGCGGATGTGCTGCCACTGGCACCCGCCACAGATCCCGAAGTATGGGCAGGGAGGATCGACCCGCTCCGGTGAAGCGGTCCGCACCTCGATGACGCGCCCGAGCGAGTGGTCCTTGCGGTCCTTCTCGATCGCGACGAGAACGTCTTCACCAGGAATACCGTATTCGGCGAAGACGATACGACCGTCCTCGCGTCCGATCGCCGCACCTTGGTAAGCCATCTCTTCCAAATGGAGTGGAACGGTCCGCAGGGTGCGTGGTGTCGGTAACATCTCCCCCATCGGTATCCTCCCTCATTGCGAAAGTGTAGGGAATCGGGGGAGAGGGCGGCTACCTCATGCCCGCGTGGGCAGCTGGGAGTGGGCGTCGCGGGCTGCTCTCGACGATCTGGTGGGGAGATACCGAATGCGAAAGGATGGCGATCGTTTTGGCTCGTGAGCGCTAGGCGAGACGACTCCGTCACGGTTCGGCCTGGGGCGATGCAGCGTGGAATGCCGTGTCGCTCCATCTGAGCCGTGGATCAGTTGACCACGAGGTGCGCTCGCGGCGCTGGATCGGAAACGGCAGGATGGCGCGTTGGCAGGGTGAGCACATCTTGCCAGACTCTCGAGAGGGTTGCGTTCAGCGCTCAGCAGTGCTAGACTGGAATGTCGTTGCCCATTGGACTGGGCACGGTCTGTTGGGGGGTGATCGTCTACAGCTAAATGGAGGTCCGTGGGGAGTGAAGAGCCTGGGGCGACACGTCATTGTCGAACTCTGGGGTTGCCAGAACATCGACTCCCTGCAGGCAGTCGAAGAGGCCATCCGCGATGCAGTCGCGGCAACCAATGCGACGTTGCGCGACCTGCAGGTTTTTCCCTGGGAGCCGTACAACGGAGTCAGCGGCATCGCGATCCTGTCCGAGTCGCATCTGAGCATCCACACGTGGCCGGAGCTCGGGTATGCGGCAGTGGACGTCTTTACGTGCGGCGAGCACACCGATCCAGAAGCGGCGATCCCGGTCCTGCGGGAGCGGTTCCGGCCGCAGCGGATGGAAGTGATGCAGGTGAGTAGGGGGATGATCGTTGATTGACGGTGGACTCTGGCATACCGACGATCCGGAAGTCCCGAGCCAGCGGGTCTTCCTGCAGGTGAGGGATGTTCTGTACCGCGGCACCTCTCCGTTCCAAGAGATCGCGGTCATCGAGACCGTGCTCTTCGGTCGTGCTCTGGTACTCAACAACGTGCTCCAGACCGCGGAGCGCGACGAGTTCTGCTATCACGAAATGCTCGTGCATCCGGTGATGATCGCTCACCCGGCACCGCGCCGGGTGCTGATCATCGGCGGGGGTGATGGTGGTGCCTTGCGGCGGGTACTCCAGCACCCTGTCGAGCAGGTCACCATGGTCGAGATCGACCAGCAAGTCGTCGAGGCTTGCCGCCAGCATCTCTGGAACATTCATCGCGGTGCCTTCGACGATCCCCGCGTGGAGCTCCGTTTCGAGGATGGTTTTGCCTATGTCGAGCGGCGCTCGGCGACCTTCGACGTCATCATCGTCGATGGCCCCGATCCGCTCGGCCCGACACCGGGTATGGTGCTCTTCTCGCCGGATTTCTACCACGGACTCGCCGACATGCTGGCCCCAGGGGGACTGGTCGTGCAGCAGACCGAGTCACCGATGCTGCTGCCGATCCAGACTGCGGCCACGCATCTCCATTTGCGTGAGGTGCTGCCGATCGTCCGGACCTATTTGACGACAGTGCAATCGTACGATAGTTTCTGGAGTTTCACGGTCGCCTCGCGCGATGTCGATCCGGCCGCACTCGACATCGAGACGGTCGCCGCGCGTCTTCAGGAGCGCGGCATCGACGATTGTCAGTATTACTCTCCAGAGATCCATTGGGCGGCTTTCCGTCTACCGCCGTTCCTGCGCCGCTTCATCGAGGACTCGATCGCTCTCGGACGCCCAGCCGATTCCCACCCGTTGTTGCCGGAAGCTGCGGCCCGGCGAGCGACCGCTTGATCGTTGACCATTGCGCTCGACGGGGTACGCTGCGTCGCAGCGTACCCCGTTGTCGTTTGCGCCATGTTCTCCTTCCCGAAACCGATCCGAACCTGCTGCGCTGCTCGCTCGAGGTCGCTCGCCGAGCAGGTTCTCCATTGCGCGAGCTCACGGATCGATGAAGTACGAGCGACATGCACGGTCGATCAGGTCGGGCGTCAGACGGGGTTCCTGGCCGAGGTACCGAGCTGCACCGATCAGCGCGCGTAAGAGATCGCGGGGATGACAGGCGCGCAGTTCGCGCTTGCCGACATAGTAGGTGCGGAGGAGGTAGGCCAGTCCGCGTTGATCGAACGGAACACCCAGTTCCTCGCACTGCCTGCGGAAAATTTCCGCAAACTGCTGGACTGTCGGGTTCGCGAGGTGGATCTTGTTCGGGATACGACGGAGAAAGGCTTCGTCGACGAGGTCGGTCGGTTGCAAGTTCGTCGAGAAGATGACGAGCCCCTCGAAGGGGACCTCGACCTGCTTGCCAGTGTGCAGCGTGAGAATATCGATCCGTTGCTCCAGAGGAACGATCCAGCGGTTGAGCAAGGCACGCGGTGGCACGCGTTGCCGACCGAAATCGTCGATCAAGAGCACGCCATTATTGGCCCGGAGTTGGAGCGGTGCCTCATAGAGCCGATTGCGTTCGTCGTAAATGAGATCGAGCTGCTCGAGAGTCAGTTCTCCACCGACTTGAATGAGCGGGCGGGCGCAGAGCATCCAGCGACGGTCACCGGTCGGCTGCTCGGGTAGAGGATGGTGGTGATGGCGATCGAAAACGCGGATGATCTGGGTGTCGACGAGGATCGCGTGTGGGATGAAGACCGCACCGCCGTACATCGCGACGACACGTTGTGCCAGTGCAGTCTTGCCGTTGCCCGGTTTGCCGAAAAGGAAAATGGCCTGTCCGCTGTTCAGGGCCTGGCCGATCTGATCCAGCACGCTCTCGGTGAAGACCAGTGGCCCGAGAGCTTGTCGGATCATCGCCGGTGTCACGGAGCGGTGACGGAGACTCTGCGCTGCGACGACCTGTCGATACTGCTCGATCGGAACCGGCGCCGGGCCGATGTACCCGTTGCGTGCCAGGAACTCCTGCGCTCGCTGGTGACCTTTGCTCGTCAAGGCATAGCGGTAGCCCAGTTCGCCGATCCCGTTGCTTCCGGTGATCTCGACGAGTTCCTCGCGCTTCGCTTGACTCAGGGCCCGTTCCAGGAGGCCGGCGAACGGCAGACACAATGCTTCGACGAGTTCCCGAGCGGTCTGAGTGCCATGGGCGTAGAGGAACTTGAGGGCGAGTTCGAGGACGAGTTGCAGATCGAGTCCTGCTTCCTCCAGGCTCGTCGGTTGGGCTAGCACCGGAAGGCTGTTCGTTTCGATCTGGATCGCCATGGTGAACGATGCCTCGTCCTTCCGCGTCGACTTCCTCGAGATGAGTATCGGCGAGAGGCGATCGTTCCCGTAGAGGGACTCCCGTCCTGGCGTGGTCTCGTTCCGTCTTCTCAGTTGCCGGCGGGAAGGAGGACTCGTTCACCCTCGGCCAGTCCTGCCGCAATCTCGACCAGTCCACCGCTCCGGAGACCGAGTGTCACCTCGCGCTCCTCCCGGCGCCCATCCGTCACCACGGTCACGAAGGCGCGCTCCCCAACAGTGCGGATTGCCCGCTCGGGAACCAGGAGAACATCGTGGCGCACGATCGTGTCGAGGTGGATCGTCGCTGTCATCCCGGGCCGCAGGTCACTCGTGGTCTCGGCGAGCCGGATGAGAAGCGGAAAACCGACGACACCAGCCTGCTGAGTGGCACTTTCTCCTCGCCCGAGCACGTCCCCGCGACCCTGCCAGCCCGGCAGCGCGTCGACCGTGACGCGAACGATCGTCGCCTCGGCGAAGAAACGAGCGTCGACCTCGTCGATCGTCGCGGAAACGCCGAGAACGCTCGTATCGGCGAGCCGGGCGAGGATACTGCCAGTGGTGACCGGTGCTCCTTCGCTGACGAGTACTTCGGTGACGATGCCGTCGCTCGGTGCGAGCACATATTTGTCCGCCAGTCGGCGTGTCACCTCATCGAACGCGCGTGCCGCCTCGCGGCGTTGTTGCTCAGCCCGCAGTCGAGCCTCGAGCGGTGCATCGGTCGCTTCCGCTTGGCTGAGCGTCGCCTCAGCCTGGAGAAGTTGCTGCTCAACTTGGGCTCGTCGAGTCAAGAGCGGTGTGTCGTCGAGCAGAGCGACGATGTCACCGGCCTGGACACGGTCTCCCGGTGCAACAGCGAGGAGACGGACGCGTGTCTCGTAGCTGGCGCGAAGCGGGAGCGTGCGCAGGGAGACGAGGCGTCCCGGCACCTCGACGGAAGCAGTCAAGTTACCCCGACGGACGACCCAGACCGTCTCGTTCGGTCGTCTGAGCCAGACCCATAGTCCGGCTACGACGGCGAGCGTGACGAGTGCCAGAATGATCAGCAGCGAGCGACGGCGTCGCTCACTCATAGCGGAGGACCTCGACAGGGCGGAGGCGGACAGCGAGCACAGCCGGGATCAGGACGGCGAGTGCAGTGGTGAGTGCGACCGCTGCGCTGAGAACGAGTACCACGGTCGGGGGAAGAGCGAGCGGGACAGCGAAAAGTTGGCGGCTCACCAGCGCGAGGATATTCGCGCCGAGCAGAAAGCCAAACGGGACAGCCAGCAGTGCGCCGGAAACGACGATGACCAGCGTTTGGCCAGCTAGGAGCAGCACGAGCATCGCTCGCTCTGTCCCGAGCGCCCGCAGGACGCCGAACTCGCGTCGTCGCTCCGTGAGATCGAGGAGCAGCGCGTTGGTGATCCCGAAAACGGCCGCGATGCCGATGACGAGGACGACGATGCGGGCCAGGATGGTCAAGACGGCCAGCACACGCTCGGTCGCAGCGCGATCTTCCTCCATGAGCAGCGTGAGCGGGCGCAGCGCACGGGCGCGCTGCTCCACGGTCGTCAACGAGTCGCTCGGTCGGTCGGTGGCCCAGAACTGAAGCGCGTAAAGCGCTGCTCGATCGTCGCGCCCGAGGAGCCGAGCGAGGATCTCGCGATCCAGGAAGACCTTGCCGATCGCAGTTGCCCCTAGATAGGTGCTTTCGTCATCGACGATCCCGCTGACCTGAATCGGGAAGCGCTGGCGTCCCACGTCGAGGGTGAGAACCTCACCCACTCGGGCGTCGAGGCGCCGAGCCAGATTGCCAGTGATGACCGCGCGGGGGGGATAGGCCGTGGGGCCGTCGTCGAGCCACTGACCAGCCAGCATCACTGGCTGGTAGATCGTCGTCTTCGCGGGAAGTCCCCAGACATCGGTGCGGACGGATCCGATCGCTCCCGGTGTCAGGGACCAGGGTTCCGCGGCACGGACAGGAGGGCTGTTCGCCAAGCGGTACGCATAGGTGGGTGGGACCGGTGGATTGGTCAAGAGCCAGGCATCGGCCCGATAGCGATCGTAGAGCGCCGCGATACCGGCACGCAACGAGTGGTCGACGGTCTGGCTGGCGAGGAGCGCAGCGAGTGACACAGCCGTGACCAGAACGGTGAGTGCTGCGCGCAGTGGCCGGCGGAAGGGATCGCGGATACTCATGGCGAGAAGGGGAGAGTGCCGAGCCAACCAGCTGGTCGAGCGTGTCAGCCAGCGCGGCGGATCGCTCGGTCTCCGGGTGTCACCCCGGAGGAGCTGAGCGGCTGGAGTTCGCGTGGCGTAGAGGATCGGACCGAGCGCACCGGCCACCGCGATCCCGAGACCGCAGCCAAATGCGAGGAGGACGTTGCTGGGGGTGACCCGGAGCGGCGGGAGTACCAGCCCGGCGAGGCCGGCCAGGTACGCGGTCAGGACGTACCCACCGGCTGTCCCGGCGAGCAGGCCGAGCACGCTTCCAGCGGTACCGACGGCGATGTGCGGTGCCAGGTAGGCGCTGACCAGTTGGCTCCGCGTGGTGCCGAGGGCGCGCAGGGTTCCCAGCTGAGGACGCTCCTCCGTGACCAACCCGATGGTCGTGTTGGCGACGATGAAGAGTGCTGTCACCGTACCGAGTAGAGCGAAGGCGCGAAGCAGAAGAAGCAACGTCGCGAGTTCGCGGGCACCGAGGAACGAATCGGGGTCGCGAACCACCCAACCGCTGCTCGGGATCTGGCGTGCTGCCAGGAACCGTTGCAGCTCACTCGCTACTCGACCGGCCAGCGCCGGATTTTCGACACGCACCAGAAGGGTGTTGGCTGCCTCGCTCCCGGTCCACTGGCGCAGCGTGCGCAGCGGCACATAAGCCGTGAATTGGTCGAGGAGCGTCGCACTGGGGCGAGCGGGAATCCAGGCGAAGCCGCTCACGCGCGCATAGAAAATCGGATCAGCCGGGTTAGCTTGGAAAGCGACGAGTGCCCCGATGTCGATACCGAGCAGGTGCCGAGCGGTGACGTCGAGCACGACCTCGTCGCGCTCTGGCCACCGTCCGGCGACCAACTCGGGACGGTCGAGTGCCAACTGGTCGAAGCGCTCGATGCCGACGAGTCGGACGGCGCGCCAGCGCCCATCCACGGCGAGCCGACTCGGCTGGACGAGACGCGACTCGGCTTGGAGGACGCCATCGCGTCTCGTCAGTGCCGCGACGAGGCCGGGTGTCAGGCCAGGGACGGTCGCGACGATATCCGGCTGCCCGGTGGCCGCATGGGTCCGCTGCTGTGCCTCGATCAATGCCAGGCCAGCACTCCGGATCGCGACGACTGCAAAGACGGCGAGCGCGATGCTCGCACCGGCGAGCACTGCGCGGGTACGGCGCAGGCGGAGCAAGCGCATCGCGGAGGCAGCGAGCAGTGCGATCGGCACGTCCGAGTCAACCTCTCCGCTGGCGGATTGTACGCGATGGAGTGGGCTCGGGCCGACAGTCGCCTACCTGGTCGAGGCCCTGCTCGTCACACGACCGTTTTCGATGATCTCCGAACGGATGAGCGCGCGAGGGCGTGTCGGTGACCATCTTCCGGAGCATGGGCCGATGCGGGTCCTCGTTCTCGAGAACGACAGGGAAATCTTGCCATGGTGGAGCGATTCCGTTACGATCCAGGTAGGGCCGGTATCGGTATGGGTAAGGGAAAACGTCGAGGAGGGGTCCGATGCAGGAACTCGAACGACTCCGGGAAGCGATCGCCAGTGGGCAGGTGACGCGGCGCGAGGTACTGCGTCGAGCGGCGGCACTGGGGCTCAGCGCACCGGTGATCGCATCGTTGCTCGCTGCCTGCGCGCGGCAGGAGGCGACACCGACTGCGGCTCCAGCGGCTCAGACGCCGGCAGCAGCCGCGACGCCGACGCCGGCAGCGGCTGCCACGCCGGCTGCCCAGGCGACACCGACCCAGGCTGTCGCGCAGCGGGGCGGTGGAGGAACCCTGCGGCTGCTCTGGTGGCAGGCGCCGACGATCATCAATCCGCACCTGGCGCAGGGGACGAAGGACTTCGATGCGTCGAACATCGTCCTGGAGGCGTTGGCCTACTTCGATTCGGAGGACCAGCTCGTTCCGCGCCTGGCCGAGGAGGTTCCCTCGGTCGAGAAGGGGACGCTGGACCCGGAGGGTCGCTGGGTCATCTGGAAGTTGCGCAAAGGTGTCAAATGGCATGACGGCCAGCCCTTCACTGCCAAGGACGTCAAGTTCACGTACGAGTTCGTGATCGATCCAGCCACGACCGCGACGACGATCGCCTCGTACCGGGCGATCGAGAGCGTCGAGATCATCGATGACTACACGGTCAAGGTCAACTTCAAGAATCCGAATCCGGCCTGGTTCGAGTCGTTCGTGGGAGGGTTGGGGTTGATCGTTCCCGAGCACATCCTGCGTGACTACAAGGGCGAGAAGGCGCGCAACGCGCCCTTCAATCTCAAGCCGATCGGGACCGGCCCCTACAAGGTGGCGGATTTCAAGCCGGGCGACGTGGTGATCTACGAGATCAACCAGGACTACTGGCAGGAGGGGAAGCCGTACTTCGATCGGGTCGAGCTCAAAGGCGGCGGTGACGCGACGAGCGCCGCGCGGGCTGTCCTCCAGACCGGTGAAGTCGACTGGGCCTGGAACATGCAGGTCGAAGCGCAAGTCTTGCTGCAGCTCGAGAAAGCCGGACAGGGGAAGCTGATCATTACGCCTGGCCCGAGTACCGAACGGATCATGGTCAACTTCGCCGACCCGGACACGGAGAAAGATGGTGCCAAAGCTGAGCCGGATGTCCCGCATCCCTTCTTGACCAACAAGAACATCCGGCAAGCGATCGCGCTCGCGATCCGGCGCGATGTCATTGCCGAGCAATTGTACGGTCCGGCCGGTCAAGCGACGGCCAACAACCTGAACGCGCCGGCTCGCTTCAAGCACCCGGAGCTCAAGTGGGAGTTCAACCTGGAAAAGGCAGCCCAGCTTTTGGACGAGGCGGGGGCGAAGGACACCAACGGTGATGGTGTCCGCGAGTACAACGGCAAGCCACTCCAGGTTCTCTACCAGACCTCGATCAACTCCATCCGCCAGCGGACGCAAGAGATCGTGAAAGCGGAGCTAGAGAAGATCGGCTTCAAAGTCGAGCTCAAGTCGATCGACGCCTCGGTCTTCTTCTCCTCCGATCCCGGCAATCCGGATACCTACGGGCACTTCTATGCTGACGTGGAGATGTACACGAACGGTCCTTCCAATCCGTTCCCGCTCAACTGGGCGCGGCGCTATCACTCGCAGGAAGTGGCGCGCAAGGCGAACAACTGGGCGGGGGTCAACATCACCCGCTACCAGAACCCGGAAATGGACAAGGTGCTGGACCAGCTGGCGACCGAAATGAATCCGGACAAACAGACCGAACTTTTCCGACAGGTGAACTGGATCAGCGTGACCGATGTCGTGGAGATCCCGCTGGTACACCGTAACCTGGTCTCGGCCGCGGCCAAGAACCTGACCGGGTACAAGCCGTCGACGTGGTCCTCCGACGTCTGGGACATCGGCGACTGGCGCCGCGCGTGAAACGCGATCGTAACCTCGGATGGGAACCGGGCCAGCGCGTGGCCCGGTTCTTCTTTTTTCACCGCGCCGGACTGAGCTCGATGTTCCGGGCAGCGAGCGAGTCGGAGACGACGCGCCCGTCACGCAGTTCTACGACTCGCTGCGCCCGCGCAGCCACGTCGCGGTCA
This sequence comes from Thermomicrobium sp., assembly GCF_053493975.1. NCBI lineage: Bacteria > Pseudomonadati > Thermomicrobiota > Thermomicrobia > Thermomicrobiales > Thermomicrobiaceae > Thermomicrobium > Thermomicrobium sp. Next base: position 2,422 of record NZ_JBRBZA010000058.1, on the reverse strand, counting down.
TGAGTCACCAGGAGGATCGTGGTCCCGTTGTGCCAAGCGGCATGGAACAGTTCGAGAACAGTCTCACCGCTCGCGCTATCCAGATTGCCGGTCGGCTCATCGGCGAGCAGTAGGGGCGGATCGTTGGCCATTGCTCGGGCGATCGCGACCCGCTGTTGTTCGCCACCGGAGAGTTCGCTGGGAAGGCGGTGTGCCCGGTGCCCGAGCCCGACGCGCTCGAGGAGCTCGCGTGCTCGCTGGCGAGCGTTCCGGCGACCTGCCAGGACGAGCGGAAGTTGAACATTTTCGAGCGCGGTCAGTGTCGGAAGGAGTTGGAAGAACTGGAAGACGATTCCGACGTGGCTCCGACGCCAGCGCGCGAGCGCCTCCTCGTCGAGGCGGGCGAGATCGGTGCCAGCGATGATGACGCGCCCGCTAGTCGGTCGATCGATGCCCGCGATCAGGTTGAGAAGAGTCGATTTGCCGCAACCGGATGGCCCGACGATCGCCACCCACTGACCAGCGGTAATGTCGAGCGTCACCTGGTCGAGCGCGACGATTTCGCGCTGCCCATCTCGATAAACTTTGCTAGCGCGGTCGAGTCGGACGAGCGGTGTTTGCGACATCAGCTCCAACCTCTCGCTTCTCAGCGGCGCATCAGATTGACGACGAGTAGGAGAACGCCGGCACCGACGAGTGCGACCAGAAGGCTTCCCAAGAAGCCAGCTGGTCCCCGGACGCCCAGCAGGTGAAAAAGATAGCCGCCGACGACTGCACCGAGCAGCCCGATCGCGATATTGCCCAAACAACCGAATCCGCGCCCGCGTGTCAGAAGCCCAGCTAGCCACCCAGCGAGGAAGCCGATCACCAGCCAGCCGAGCAACGAACGTGGTTCAGCTGGTAGCACGCTGCGCTCCTTCCTCTGGTCGCTCGAGCGGATCTCCCTCGTAAACCGGTCCCTGGTGGGCGAAGGGATCCAGTGGACACCGTTGCAGGAGTTCGTGGTCACGCGGCGTGAGCGAGGCGCGTGCCAAGAGATCGGGGCGGCGCGCGGCGGTCCGACAAAGCGCCATCATCCGCCGCCACTCGGCGATCTTGGCGTGATTGCCGCTCAGCAGAATCTCCGGTACGCCCAAGCCGCGGAAGATCGGTGGGCGCGTGTACTGCGGGTATTCCAGGAGGCCGGAACTGTGCGATTCTTCAGCCAGCGACTCCGGATCGATCACGCCCGGGACCAGCCGGCTCACCACATCGATCACGACGGCTGCGGCGAGTTCGCCGCCGGTGAGGACATAATCGCCGATCGAGAGTTCGCGTGCTCGCAGAATGATGCGCACGCGATCGTCGATTCCCTCGTAGCGACCGCAGACGAGAGCGAGCCGGGGGAAGCGGGCGAGTTCGCGCGCGATGTCTTGGGTGAAGAGTTCGCCGGATGGACTCATGATGATGATCGGAGTGCTGTTGTGGTCCTGTCCGAGTACGGATTCCACGGCGTGGACGATGGGGGGTGCCATCATGACCATGCCTGGTCCACCACCGTAGGGGGTATCGTCGACCGTCCGGTGCTTGTCGGTCGTCCAGTCCCGGATGTTGTGAATGGCGATCTCGATCAGCCCGGCCTGCTGGGCTCGCTTGAGGATGCTCTCGGTCAGGAACCCGGTGAACATCCCCGGGAAGATCGTAAAGACATCGAAGCGCATCGCCTGCTGCTCCCTCCATCGAGAGCCTAGCAGAACGAGGCGTCCCGCGCAGCGGTTCAGGAAACCGGCGCACTCACGGAGGGGATAGTCTTTTCGCGAACGGCCTCGCGTGCCCGTGCTAGTGCTCGCTCGAAGGCGGCCACGACCACGGGATCGAATTGGGTGCCAGCACCCCGCTGCAGCTCGGCGAGCGCTTCTTCGTGGCTGAGCGCGCGACGATAGGGTCGATCGGTCGTCATCGCATCGTACGTATCGGCAACAGCGATGACGCGTGCGCCGAACGGGATGGCTTCCCCGGCCAGTCCATCCGGATAGCCACGCCCGTCCCATCGCTCGTGGTGGTGGCGAACGATCTCGACGATGTGACGGTAGGGGGTGAGATGACGGAGAATCTCGCTTCCGTCGACCGGATGACGCTTGATGATGGCGAACTCGTCGTCGGTCAAGCGACCAGGCTTGCGTAAAATGAGGTCGCTGGTCGCGACCTTGCCGAGATCGTGAATGCGCGCCGCTGCGATGATGGTATCGCGCTCGTCCGCTGAGAGTTCGGGAAATTCGTCCAGGATGAGCGTCGTGAGGTGGGCGACTCGCTGGGAATGCGAAGCAGTATAGGGATCGCGGCGATCGAGGAGATCCGCCAACAGTTCGAATGTCGACTGGGTCTCATGGTGGAGCTGGCGGTAATCGCGAAAGGCAAGGTAGGGGCCGACGAGCGGGATGACCATGAGGACGAGGGCCAGCGG
>NZ_JBRBZA010000057.1:0-57854 GCF_053493975.1 Thermomicrobium sp. | reverse complement strand
TCGGGGGTTCGAATCCCTCCCTCTCCGCCCAGGTGCTCGTAGACGGGAAGGTGCCTGAGAGGTCGAAAGGGGTCGCCTGCTAAGCGATTGGGGTGAGCAAAACTCGCCCCCGTGGGTTCGAATCCCACCCTTCCCGCCAGTGAGAAAAGTGGCATCGAAGTGAGTTCAGAGACGTGTTCGGTGTCACGGGCGAGTAACCGTGCCGAGTACTGTGTTGTGCTGACCTGTCCCCGCATCCGGAACAGCCCTTCCAGCCGTGGCCCAACGAGCGAGGCAGCGGTGCGAGACCGATGACGCTGGACGGGCCCCAGCGCTGACCACACCAGTGCCGCAACCCCCGTTTCCGGGCTTGCAACAGACCGAACCGACCGTCACCCCGACGCGCCAGCGCGCCGCGCGCCGGCGAAAGCCCGGACACAACGAACGCGCTCTTTTCCACCCGGGAGGCCAGTGGATCGTGAAGCTGGTCGCGACTGGGCGCGAGCGGGTGCGGGTACCCGATTCCCGCGCCGTCAGCGAAACAGGGCAGTGGGACCCGCGAGAGTCGACGCAGTCGATAGCTCGGTGAGGACAGGAAGGAAACTGTGCCGCTTTGGTTTCACAGCGGCGGTACGAGTCGCGGGTGCCTCGTGCATCCCGCCAGCCGGGTGGTCGGCGAGCGGTCAGCGATCAGGGTCACCGGGCCGTTTTCCCACCGCTGCGCGGGCCGAGTCGGACGGTCGGGTGCGCTCGCGGACACAGCCTCGTCAACCGGCTCGCCGAACGCGCTCGCGCTATCGGCGGCCCGGCGCGCTGGTCACTGGCTCATATGGCCGCGGGCGCGTCCCGCACCTCTGGCTGTTCCGTCGCCGACCGCTCACGCGAGGGGCCAGTCGCGCCCTGTCGGGGGGCCCCTGCCTGCCGAGCAGGGCGGACAGGTTCAGCTGGGTAGGGCTGCTGATCGGAAAGTCAGATCGTCGTCGATCGCACGGTGAGCGTGCGACACCCCAGGCGGCGGAGCGCTCGGGTCACGAAGGTCAGTTGGGCATCAGGCTACCGGCAGGCGCCGCGCGCCTCGGCTGCGCGTCTTCCGGGTTCCGTCACCAGCTGGATCGTGCGCGGCGCTCTGCCATGGGGAGATCGTCCTCATAGTGTGGTAGGCCGTCGCGACGCGGTCCCCCGACCGGCGGCTGTGCCTGCCGCCGCGATGTCGCCGGTAAAACGCCGACGTGCCGGAGTCAGGCGCCGCTTGGTCTGCTACCTTCAACGGCCCAGGCGAGTCCACCTCGGCCAGTCGCCTACGGTTGGGCTGTCCCAAGTACCGCAGGAGCGTACCGCGCAGTCGGTTCCCGGGTCTCCAGCCCGGCGGGCGAGGCAGCGCCTCGCCCCTACATGGGGGCGCTGTTCTCCGTTGCGGCTCGTGTGCGTTACGGCACGACTGTCCCCGACTGGTAGGGGTCAGGCGGTGCCTGACCCGCCGGCCCTGCCGGGCCGGTAAACCCATGCCGTTGGTCGCCGCGCTGCCGTTGCCGATATCGACGGGCCGGTGGCCACGATCGATTGCCGCGCCCCAGGCGCATTCGGGCGAGGCGGCGCCTCGCCTCTACACAAATGGGGCGCCGTATCGCAGGTTGGACATCTTTTTGTCACGGGTCAGCGGCCCGCCCATGTTGTAGGGCTCAGGCGGTTGCCTGACCCTCCGGCCCGGGAGGGCCGGGAATCCTCGACCGGTGTTGGAGGTGTGGTGTTGCCTGATTCGTCGACGCCCGGGATTCGTCGCCACGGTATTTGCCGCGCTGGCGCGCAGCGGGCGACGCAGCGCGTCGCCCCTACAAGGTTCGGTGACGCGTCCCTGGTCAGGCGTCCAGGTGCCTCGAACGGGCGGTGCTGGCCCGGTCTCGTCGGTATCAGGCGATGCCTAGACACGCCGGCCCGCGCGGGCTGGCGCACCTCGGTGCAACGCGATGGCCACGGCATGGCCCGGATGGTGGAACGGACAGGTGGTCGTGACAGCGACGCGGCGGGCGAGGCAGCGCCCTCGCCTCTACAAGGGGCACCATGCGCCGCTTTGCGTTCGAGAGCCTGTCCCGTGCCGATGCATATACCGACGCAGCGGCGGTCATCGAGCGCCCGACGATCCCGATTTTGTTGGGGTCGGGCGTGCCCGATCCGCCGGCCCGCGCGGGCTGGGGATGACCGCAGCGGTGGCCAGCGATATGTTCGTCACATAAAAACCGTGCTGCCGAGCGCTGGTCGGGGCCCGAGCGGTGGATGGACGCCGGTCCACCGTTCGATGGGACGGTGCCAAGCCGCAAGTGGGGCGGGCGAGGTAGCGCCTCGCCCCTACCGGTTTGGCCGGCGGTTGCTCGGTGCCGCCTCTACTTGTCTCGGTTGCGCAGTGTCGACATCGTGTCGTAGGGATCAGGCGGTTGCCTGACCCGCCGGTCCCCTGGGCCGGCAAAGAGACCGCGGCTGGTCGCCAGGGTGTCATGGCGACTGGCCGTGCGGGGAAAGGGGTCGCGGTCGATTGCCGTGCCGATGACGCGGCGGGCGACTCAGCGCATCGCCCCTACCGGGGTTGCCTGGCGTCGCCACGAGACGGCCTATGGTGCCATGGACGGGTGGCGGCCCCGTCCTGTAGGGGGCAGGCGATGCCTGGCCGGGTCCGGCAAGCCAGGGCAGGCGCGGTGGGCAACATGTTGCCCGGCTCGTTGACGCCGACGGTCGTGTGCCACGCGGTTTGCTGTGCTGTCGCGCGGCGGGGGAGGTGCTGCCTCGCCTCTACGGGTGGCGCTCATCAGCGGGCGGAGCCACCCTCACCCCCGCGGCCCTCTCTCCCACGCGACGCGGGAGAAGGGGCGCAGCCGAGCGGCGGGGGTGAGGGGTATACCGAGGTTACCCAGCCCGCACCGAGGGTGCGGGCTGCTCCCTCACACCTCGCGGTACTCGCCCTCGACCGTCTCCTCGCCGGGCGCGCCGCTCGTGCGCCCACCGCCGTCTGGCCCGGTGGAGGCTGTCGCGCCGGCCTGCTCGTACATGCGGGCGCCGACCTGGGAGAGGGTCCGCGCCAGCTCGTCGTAGGCCGGGCGCAGGCGTGCCGTGTTCATCGGGTCGCGCTCGACGATCTCGCGCACCGCCTGCATCTTGTTCTCGAGCTCCAGCTTGAGGTCGGAGGGGATGCGGTCCGAGAACTCGTTCAGCGTCTTCTCAGCTTGGTAGAGGAGCGCCTCGGCCTGGTTGCGCAGCTCGATCGCTTCCCGCTTGCGGCGGTCCTCCTCGGCATGCTCCTCCGCCTCGCGAATCATGCGCTGGATCTCTTCCTCGGTCAGGCCGGTCGAGGCCGTGATGGTGATCTTCTGCTCGCGACCGGTGGCCAGGTCACGCGCCGAGACGGTCAGGATGCCGTTGGCGTCGATGTCGAACGTCACCTCGATCTTCGGCACGCCACGCGGTGCCGGCGGGATCCCGTCCAGGATGAACCGACCGAGCGTCTTGTTGTCGGCCGCCATCGGCCGCTCGCCCTGCACGACGTGGATCTCCACCTGGGTCTGGTTGTCCGACGCCGTGGTGAAGATCTGGCTCTTGCGAGTCGGGATGGTCGTGTTGCGTGGGATGATCGGCGTCGCCACCCCACCCAGGGTCTCGATGGCCAGCGTCAGCGGCGTCACGTCGAGCAGCAGGACCTCCTTGACTTCACCAGCCAGGACGCCCGCCTGGATCGCCGCGCCGATCGCCACCACCTCGTCCGGGTTGATCCCCTTGTGCGGCTCCTTGCCGAAGAACTCCTGCACCTTGCGCTGAATGAGCGGCATCCGCGTCTGTCCGCCGACCAGCACGACCTCGTCGACGTCGCGCGGTGAGAGTCCCGCGTCCTTGAGCGCTTGCTCCATCGGCGGGATCGTCTTCTCCACGAGATCGGCGACCAGCTGCTCCAACTTGGAGCGTGTCAGTGTCTTGACCAGGTGCTTCGGCCCGGTGGCGTCCGCCGTGATGAAGGGCAGGTTGATCTCCGTCTGCTGCACGCTGGAGAGCTCGATCTTGGCTTTCTCGGCTGCTTCCTTCAGACGCTGCAAGGCCATCCGGTCCTGGCGCAGGTCGATGCCGGTCTCGCGCTTGAACTCGTCGCAGAGCCAGTCGATGATCCGCTGGTCGAAGTCGTCGCCACCCAGGTGGGTGTCGCCGTTAGTGGCCAGGACCTGGAAGACCCCCTCCGAGATGTCGAGGATCGAGATGTCGTAGGTCCCACCGCCCAGGTCGTAGACCGCCACCTTCTCCTCGCCCTTCTTGTCCAGCCCGTAGGCGAGGGCCGAGGCGGTCGGCTCGTTGATGATGCGGAGCACTTCCAGCCCGGCGATCCGACCGGCGTCCTTGGTCGCGTTCCGCTGGCTGTCGTCGAAGTAGGCCGGCACGGTGATCACCGCCTTGTCGACCTTCTCGCCCAGGTAGGCCTCGGCGTCCTGCTTGAGCTTTTGCAGGATCATGGCCGAGATCTCCTGCGGCGTGTACCAGCGGTCACCCATCTTGACCTCGACGCCGCCGTTCTGGGCGCGTCGGACTTGGTAGGGTACCAGCTTGATGGTGCGCTGCACTTCGGGGTCGTCGAAGCGGCGACCCATGAAGCGCTTGATCGAATAGATCGTGTTCTCCGGATTGGTGATGGCCTGGCGCTTGGCGAAGCGGCCGACCAGTCGCTCGCCGGTCGGGGTGATCGCCACGACCGACGGCGTCAGTCGCTCTCCCTCGGCATTGGGGATCACGACCGGTTCACCGCCTTCGATCACTGCCATCACCGAGTTCGTGGTTCCCAAGTCGATTCCGATGACCCGTCCCATGGTTACTCCTCACCTCGCTTTCCGTCCGTCGTCGTTTCTGCCGGCATTTCCGGTGGACTCGCGCGACGCTCGACCCGGACCAGTGCCGGGCGCAGCACCCGCCCCCGCAAGCGGTACCCGCGCCGGATCTCTTCGACCACCACATGGTGCGGTCCTTCGCCGCTGACCGCCACTGCCTCGTGTTCCTCGGGTGAGAACGGCTTGCCGACCGCCTCGATCGGCTGGACTCCCTCGGCTTCCAGCACGCTCCAGAGCTTGCGCTCGATCAGGAGCAGCCCCTGTACCCACGGGGAGTCGACGACGTCCGGCGGCAGGTGGGCGATCGCCAGATGGAAGTCGTCGAGGACCGGCAGGAGCTTGGCGATGAGCTCCATGTGTGCAAGGTGCTTGAACTCTTCCAGTTCCTGCTCCACCCGGCGCTTGTAGTTCAGGAACTCGGCGCGCGCCCGCCGCGCCTGGTCCAGATACTCTTCGCTGAGCTGCTTGAGGTGCTCGATTTCCTGCCGCAACGCTTCCACCTCGTCAGCCGGGCCGAGCGGTGGCGGCTGCACCTCTTCTGGTGTCGCCACTTCGCTGGCCACCGGCACTGGCTCGGCTGCCTCGGCGACCCGCTCGCTTGCCTGCACCTGTTCCATCGGTTCTGGTCGCTCGTCCATGCTCATCCTCCCTCCCGATCCGGCCCACCGGAGAGTTCGCTCATCAACTCGGAAACGACTGAAGCTAGGAAGCGCACCGCCGCCACGGCGCGTGCGTAAGCCATCCGCTGCGGACCGAGCACGCCCAGCCAGCCGGTGCTCTCCACTCCCGAGCGATAGGCGGTGAGGACAAGGCTGAACGGGCGCAGCTCGTGCAGCGCCAGGTCCGAGCCGATCAGCACGCGCACTTCCTCGCTCGGATCCAGCCGCGGCAGGAGCCAAGTCAAGAGCATGCCACCACGGAGCACCTCCAGCAAAATGTGCGCCAGATTCGCCTGGGCGAACTCCGGCTGCCGGATGACGTGTTCCAGCCCTTCGGCATAGAGCTCCGAGCGCTGCTGGTGCTCGATGAAGTGCAGCGCCTCGGCGATGCGCTGGAGGACGAGCGCCGCGATCGGTTCGGCACCCTCTGCTCGTCGCTCGATCGCCGCGCGGTCCAGCCAGCGCAACTCCGGATTGAGGCGCTGGCTGAGCGTGCTCAGTTCGTCCTGCTCCAGCGGTCGCGGCAGCTCGAGCAGTGACTGGTGGATCGCCCCCGATTGCGTCACCAGGACGAGCAGCACCACGCGCCGGCGCAGGCTGATCAGCTCGAAGTGGCGCAGACGCTCCACGCGGGCGCGCGGCGGCGTCACCAGCCCGACGTTGCCGCTCGTCTCCGCGAGCACCGAGGCCGCCAGCTTGAGCCAGCTCGGAACCTGCTGCTCGACTTGTCGGAACTGATGCCGGATCATCAGCTGCTCTTCCGGCGTGAGCTGGCTCTCCTCCATCAAGTGCTGGACGTAATAGCGCAACCCGTGCTCGGTGGGGACGCGCCCCGCCGAGGTGTGCGGGTGGGCGAGGAAGTCCAGCGCCTCCAGCACGCTCATGTCGTTACGCACTGTGGCCGGGCTCACGCCGAGCGACGCGCGTTCGACCAGCGCCTTCGAGCCTACCGCGCGGCCCGAGCGCAGGTATTCCTCGACCACGTGACGCAGGATCTGTCGCTGTCGTTCGGTCAACTGCACGCTCATCGCACCTCGCTTAGCACTCGCTCCCACCGAGTGCTAGCCTACGGCAAGGATAAGCCTTGCTACGAATCGTGTCAAGGTCGAGGCGAGGGAAAGGGCCGGCTGGCCGATCTGGGCCTCGGTGGTGGTCCGGCGCACGGAGGCCGGCTCCTGGGCCAGGTCCGGCTGGCGCGCTAGCGGAGTACGATGCCGGCCGCGCTCACCGGGAGAAGCGGACTGGCCGCGCGCGGCTCCGCTGAGCGGGTGCGGGAGGCGCGCTGGGCGAGCCAGGCCCGCCATGCGCGGTCCAGTCGGTCGACGTCGATCCCGAGGCTTCGGGTGAGCGCCTCGTCGTCGCTTATCCCATCGCGATAGGCCGCGAGCAGCCGAGCGATCCCCTCCTCGCCGTAGGTCGTCAGCAGGTAATCGACGACGCTCCGGCTCGCCGCATAGCCGAGCAGGGCTGCCTCCGGATCGGTCCCGAAGCTCGCGCTCAGGGCCCGGAGCGAGGGGAGCGTCCCCGATCGGCGAGCGCGTTCCAGTGCAGCGTCCAGCCACGGCTCGGCCACTTCTTGATACCGCGTCGCCAAGCCCTCGTCGAGCCAGGATGGTGGAGTGCCGAAGGGGTTCTCGGTCGCCTGCGCGACGATCAGGTGCACGACCTCGTGACTGAGAAGACGCGCCAGTTCCTCAGCTGCGCCCACTCCGGGCACCACGCCCCCTAGCACGAGCCGGTACTGTGGGATGGCGACACCACCGATCCATTCCTCGCTCTGGAGCGGCAAGGCGGTCCGCAGTGCCTCCGGTGACGGGTAGAGGACGATCCGCACGGGGCCAGAGAGCGCGAGGCCGAAGCGCTGGCTGAAGAGACTGATCGCGCGCTCGCTCACCGTGAGCGCGGTCTCGACGTAATCGGGGTCGGCCACGGCGCTGAACAGTTGGACCGGTCCGCGGCTCCGCTCGACCCATCGGTAGCGCGTATCGCGATACGCCAATCGCTGCTCCGGTGATTCGACGACCCTGCCGTCAGCCAGGACGAGCCGCCAACGATAGGCGACGTCGATGAACGGCGGTAGGTAGTTGACGCGCATATCGCGCGCGTAGCGCAGCGTGATGGTGGTTCCTGGTTCCACCGGTGGACGGGCGACGAAGGTGACTGCGCCGTCGACCGGCCGGTAGCGGAGTTCCACCCGCTCGATCGGCTGCTCGGCCGTGGCGACCAGCGTGAAGACGATCCGCTCGGGAAACGCGACGACCGCACCGAGGTCCTGGAACTGGACCCGCGGTGCGGCTAGGCTCGCGCTCGGGCCGAGCGCCAGGAACGCGAGGAGCAGGAGACTAGCGATCGCTCGCCGCAGTCGTCTCCTCACCCTCGGCTGCCTGCTGGTGCAAGTAAGCCTCGATGAACGGATCGATTTCCCCTTCCAGGACTGCCTGGATGTTCGGCGTGCTGACCTCGGTGCGGTGGTCGGTGACCATCGTATACGGGTGCAGGACGTAGGAGCGGATCCGGTTCCCCCACCCGGTCACCACCGGCTTCCCCTTGAGGCGGGCCTGCTCTTCCTGGCGCTGCCGGATCTTCAGCTCCAGGAGGCGCGCCTTGAGGATCTTCATCGCCGTCTCGCGGTTCTGGATCTGCGAGCGCTCGTTCTGGCAGGTGACCACGATCCCGGTCGGCAGGTGCGTAATGCGCACGGCCGATTCGGTCTTGTTGACGTGCTGGCCACCGTGTCCGGAAGCGCGGAAGGTATCGATGCGGATATCCTCGTCGCGGATCTCGACGTCGTCATCTTCCTCGACGAGCGGCAGGACCTCGACGAGCGCGAACGAGGTATGTCGCCGGTGCGCGGCATCGAACGGGGAGAGTCGCACCAGGCGGTGCGTCCCGGCCTCACCCTTCAAGTAGCCGTAGGCATAGGGGCCGCGCACCTCGACGGTTGCGCTCTTGATGCCCGCCTCTTCCCCCTCCAGGAGATCGACGACTTCGGCCGCGAAGCCGACCCGCTGTGCCCAGCGCAGGTACATGCGCAGGAGCATCTCGGCCCAGTCCTGGGCGTCGACCCCGCCGGTTCCGGCATGGACTGCCAGGATGGCGTCGTGCCCGTCATACTGGCCGGTGAGGAGCAAGCGCAGCTCCAACTGCCGGACCCGCTCGGCGAGTTCCGTTGCCTCCTGCTCGACCTGCCCCGCCAGCTCCAGGTCGTCGCTCGCCAGCGCGCGCAATTCGAGGAGATCGCGTGCTTGCTGGGAGAGCGTCTCCCATTCCTGGACGAGGTCGCGCAACTGGCTCAGGCGCCGGAGCAGCGATTGGGCGCGCTGCGGGTCCTGCCAGAGGTCCGGATCAGCGGCCTCGTGCTCCAGCTGCTCGATCTGCCGACGCTTGCTGGGCAGGTCAAAGACGCACCCCGATCCGATCGAGCCGCTCGACCAGTTCTTCCAAATCGATGAGCATCGGCTGTGCCATCGTCCACCACCTCCCACGGAAAAGCGGCTGGCCACATGGCCAGCCTCTGCTCCAGTATAGCAGAAACACCATCCGGTTGACGAATCCCGAGCGGTGCGGTAAGGTAAAAGCGCGGGGCGAGAATCATTCTCAGCTGCGAGGAAGTCGCAGGTCGTCTCGCCTGCTTCCAGCGATAGGACACGAGCCATGAAGGTTTCGACGCGTGGCGAGTACGGATTGCGAGCGATGGTTTCGCTGGCCCGCATGTACGGGCGCGGCCCCATGCCGTTGAGCGTCATCGCGCAGGACTCGGCCGTGCCGCTGGCGTACTTGGAGCAGCTCATGCTGCCGTTGCGTCGGGCCGGGCTCGTCGTGTCCACCCGCGGCGCCCATGGGGGCTACGAGTTGGCTCGCCCACCCGAGCAGGTGAAGGTCGGCGAGATCTACCGCGTGATGGAAGGGCCGATCGCTCCCATGGACTGCGTGCGCGAGGACGCCGACGAGGATATCTGCCCGATGATCGACGGTTGTGCGACGCGGATCGTCTGGCTCAAGCTGCGCGACAGCATCGTCGAGGTCTTGGACTCTACGACGCTGGCCGATCTGATCAGTCACGCACCGCGTCCACGCGCCGAGCAGCCGGTCTGATGCCGGACGCGGTCGTCGATACTGGGAGGGATGCGTGAACCGAACCGAGATCTACCTCGATCATGCGGCGACCACCCCGGTCGATCCCCGCGTGCTCGAGGCGATGCTCCCCTTTTTTACCGAACGATTCGGGAATCCCTCGAGCATCTACGCGGCGGGGCGCGAGGCCCGCGCCGCGCTCGATCAGGCGCGTGCCCGCATCGCTCGTCTCCTCAACTGCCAAGCACGCGAGATCGTCTTCACCAGCGGCGGCACCGAGAGCGATAACCTCGCCATCAAAGGTGTCGCGTTCTGGCACCTCGTGAACGGGCGCGGTCGGCACATCGTGACCACCGCTTTCGAGCACCATGCTGTTCTCCACAGCGCTGAGTACCTCGAGCGGTTCGGCTTCCACGTCACCTACGTCGCACCGGACGCGGATGGGATCGTCCAGCCGGAAGCGATCGAGGCAGCGCTCCGTCCGGATACCATTCTCGTTTCCGTGATGTACGCCAACAACGAGATCGGCACGATCCAGCCGATCCGCGAGATCGCCCACTTGTGCCGCGAGCGCGGCATCACCGTCCACACCGATGCCGTCCAGGCAGCTGGCACGTTGCCACTCGATGTCGAGGAGCTCGGTGTCGACCTGCTTTCCATCAGTGCCCATAAGTTCTACGGACCGAAGGGTGTCGGATTGCTCTACGTGCGCAGCGGGACGCCCATCCTCTGGCAGCAGCATGGCGGTGCGCAGGAGAGCAACCGGCGCGCGGGCACGGAGAACGTCCCCGGCATTATCGGCATGGCGCGAGCGCTCGAGCTAGCGTACGAGGAACTCGACGAGCGCAACGCGCATGTCCAGGCGCTGCGCGACCGGTTGATCGAGGGGATTCTCCAGCGCATCCCGGACAGTCGCCTGAACGGGCACCGCCACCAACGGCTGCCCAACAATGTCAACGTGACCTTCGCCGGCGTCGATGGCGAGACGTTGCTCTTGAACCTCGACCTGCACGGGATCGCCGCCTCCTCTGGATCGGCCTGCACGACCGGTTCTACGGAGCCGAGCCACGTTTTGCTCGCCATCGGCCTGACGCCCGAGCAAGCCCGCAGTAGCGTGCGCCTCACGCTCGGCAAGGACAATAGCGCGAGCCAAATCGAGCGGACGCTCGACGTGCTCGAGGAAACGGTCGCCCGGCTGCGCAGGCTGGCTGGCGCACGGATGCGCTAGTCTCCGAGCGACGAGTCCCATCGCCTCCCCATCAGGCGGCTACGTGCTGCGCCCCAGTCCTGGACGGCACCCCGCCGATGTCGGCCGACGTCGCTGCGATGATCGGGCGGTGCCCTAGTCCGGGAGGGGTCAGACGGTGCCTCGTCCCGATAGGATGGGCCGATGCGTCGGCGGTGCGGCGGACACCCGCCCGAGGCGGGCGGCACGGCTGCCGCCTGTAGGGGTCAGACGCTGCCTGACCCGCCGACCCGGAGGGCCGGGAATCATGTCGCGACCGGTCGGCGGGGTGGCATTCCGATCATTGCTGGCCGGTGTGTGCCGAGGGTTGGCCGCGCCGAATGGCCTGGCCGGGCGACGCAGCGCGTCGCCCCTACAGGGGTATGCCATGCGTCCCCGGTCGGGCATTCGTGTGTGACGGGTGGGCGCAATTCCCGTTTGGTAGGGGTCAGGCAGTGCCTGTCCCGCTGGCCCGGAGGGCGGCAAACCCGTACCGATGGTTAGTGCAGTGTCGTTGTCGATCGCCGTGCGGGCAGCCGGCCGCGAGGAATTGCCGTGCCCGTGGTGCGGCGGGCGAGGCAGCGCCTCGCCCCTACACGGGTGGTCCGGCGCTGCATCGCTGGTCGGCCAGTTATGCGCCATGCTTTGGCGCCACCGCCCCCGTTTTGTAGGGGTCAGGCGGTGCCTGACCCGCCGGCCCGGAGGGCCGGCAAACGACACCGTCGCCGATCGCCTGTGTGCGGTCGCGGTCACCGCGGGGCAACGGCCACGGTATTCGGCGCGACGCCATTGCGGCCAGCGACACCGCCCGTCGTTCCGACGGTGCCGGTGAGGCGTCCCCGCGGGAGGGCGCGTTCCGTGGGGAAGGGTCACAGTCGGGCAGTGGCCGACCTCGTGGCGGCTCTGTCGCCGGTTACCCGGCGGGTCGAGCTGGCCGGTGCGCGCTCCGTCTCGCGCCGCCGTTCAGCCAGGAGGGTCGCTAACTCGTCCGGCAACGGTGGAAGCGCCTCCAGGCTCGGGAGGCCGAATCGCTCGAGGAAGAGCGGGGTGGTTCCGTATTCGACCGGTTGCCCAGGCGTCGGTCGTCGGCCGCGCGGCTCGACCAGCCCGTAGGCGAGCAACGTCTGGAGCGCCGCGCTCGAGTCGACGCCTCGCACGGTATCGATTTCGGCTCGCGTGACCGGTTGCAGGTAGGCGACGATCGCCAAGGTCTCCAGTGCGGCCGGCGAGAGGCGTCCCGTTTCGCCGCCTATCAGCTGCGCGATCAGCGGCCCATGTTCGGCCGCCGTGGCCAACTGCACCGTGTCGCCGTGTGCGAGCAGCATCAGTCCTAGTTCAGCTGCACGCTCGGCCAGTTCGTGCAGCGTGGCTTCCAGTTCCTCCGCTGTGCATTCGAGGAGGGCAGCCAGTCGCTCGCGTGCAACCGGCTCCCCGGCCGCGAAGAGGAGCGCGCCGAGCGCGGCGACGCGATCAGTGCGAGCCATGGTCGTCCCTCCGCTCTACCCAGATCTCGCCGAACGGTTCTGGCTGTTCGAGCGTGACCACTCGTCGCCGGGCCAGGACGAGGAGCGCCAGGAGCCCGACCACTACTTCCGGTCGAGTCGGCCGCGCGCCTAAAAGTTCGCGGAACTTGCGACGCCCGGCGAGTCGCTCGCGGATGCGGGCCATCATCGCGGTGAGCGAGATGACCGGTGTCCAGCGGAGGGGCAGTGCCGCGGGGCGCTGCCGTCGCGCCCAGCGCGCAAGTGCACGCTGCAACTGGGCCGGGTCGCCGGTCGGGGCAGTGCGCGGCGCACGCGGGAGGGCAGGCCGCGTCCAGCAGCGGAGCCCCGCGTTTGCCCGTGCCTGCAGCCATACCGCCGCGTCCCGGAAGGCGCGATACCGTTCCAGCTCTTGGACGAGTGACTGAGCGTCCTCGTCCGCGACCTCGTGGTGCGGGAGGAGGGCTCGCGCTTTGAGCACGGTCAAGCGGCTGGCGACGACCAGGAAGTCGGCGAGAAGTTCGGGCTGGTGCGCTTCCAGCGTCTCCAGGGCAGCCAGGAACTGCTCGGTCACAGCGCGGAGCGAGACCGCGGTGATGGGCAGCTGCCGCGACTCGACCAGTTGCAGCAGGAGATCCAGCGGCCCACTGAATGGCCCAGCACTGACCGGAACGTCCCGCAATCGCGTGGAGGGAAAGATCAGGCGCATGCTGTCCTCGAACTCAGAGTGGTGCCCCGCCGACCACGAGCCGGAACAGCAGGCGATAGACGGGCAGGTACATCGCGGCGAGGATGCTGCCACCCAGACTGCCGAAGACGATCAGGACCAGCAAGATCCCGACGCCGTAGCGCTCGAGCGGTGCCAGGACCGGGTACCAGAAGGCTGGCAGCAGCCCGAGCAGGATCTTCAAGCCGTCGAGCGGCGGGATCGGGATGAGATTGAACGCCGCGAGCAATAGGTTCACCAGGATGAGGCGCTGCACGAACAGCGTCACCTGTTCAGGTGCTGCCGGGAGACCGAACCGGTAGGGAAGCGCGAAGCCGATGGCGATGATCACGTTGGAAAGTGGTCCGGCCAGCGCCGTCAACGCCATCCCGCGATGCCCCCAGCGCAAGCGATTGGGGTTGACCGGTACGGGTCTCCCCCAGCCGATGCCGAAGCCCAAAAAGACGATCATCAAGAGACCGATCGAGCCGATCGGATCGAGGTGCGCCAGCGGGTTCAGCGTCACCCGGCCTTGACGCGCAGCCGTGTCGTCACCTAAACGCAAGGCGGTCCACGCGTGCGCGAACTCGTGGACCGTGATGGCGATCACGAAGGCGACGAGCGTGGCGAGGATCGTTTGTGGGTCGAGTCGTCCCAGCACGGCGCGTTACGGCGTGCAGCCAGGATAGAGGTGGCAGGCGACGAAGTGACCACCACCCTGATCGACGAACCGCGGCTCGACCTTGGCGCAGACGTCCATGGCGTACGGGCAGCGCGTATGGAACCGGCAGCCGCTCGGCGGGTTGATCGGGCTGGGGACGTCGCCCGTCAGAATGATCCGCTCGCGCTTCTTTTCGATCTTGGGATCCGGAATCGGGACTGCGCTCAACAGTGCCTTGGTGTAGGGATGCAGCGGATCATCGTAGAGCGCATTGCGGTCCGCGAGCTCGACGATCTTGCCGAGGTACATGACGGCGACCCGGTCCGAGATGTGCCGCACCACGCTCAGATCGTGCGCGATGAAGAGATAGGTGAGATGGAACTTCTCTTGCAGCTCCTCGAGCAGGTTGATGATCTGGGCTTGGATCGAGACGTCGAGCGCCGAGACCGGCTCGTCGGCCACGATGAACTCCGGATTGGCCGCCAGGGCACGGGCGATACCGATCCGTTGCCGCTGCCCACCGGAGAACTCGTGCGGGTAGCGGTTGGCGAAGTAGGGGTTGAGTCCGACGACCTCGAGGAGTTCCTGGACTCGCTGGTTCCGTTGTTCCTTGGGGACGAGATTGTGGATCTGCATCGGCTCGGCGATGATGCTCCCGACCGTCATGCGCGGGTTGAGCGAGGCGTAGGGGTCTTGGAAGATCATCTGCATGTGCCGGCGCATTTTGCGCATCTCACCCGGCGGCAGCTTGGTCAGGTCGACGCCGTTGAAGAGCACTTCCCCCGCCGTCGGCTTGTAGAGCTGGAGGATCGCCCGACCGGTCGTGCTCTTGCCGCAGCCGCTCTCTCCCACTAGCCCGAGCGTTTCGCCCCGAAAGATCTGGAACGAGATATCGTCGACCGCCTTCACCCAGCCGATGCGTCGCTGCAAGATGATCCCCCGGGTGAGCGGGAAGTACATCTTGAGGT
This sequence comes from Thermomicrobium sp., assembly GCF_053493975.1. NCBI lineage: Bacteria > Pseudomonadati > Thermomicrobiota > Thermomicrobia > Thermomicrobiales > Thermomicrobiaceae > Thermomicrobium > Thermomicrobium sp. Next base: position 43,251 of record NZ_JBRBZA010000057.1, on the reverse strand, counting down.
TGCGGACATCGAGCAGGACTTCCCGATCGCGCCGACCGCTCGTCGTCGGTGCCGGACGCAGTTCAGTTGCCATCGTCAGCCCTCACCTCTCCGTGCCGTCGTGGACCAGCGAGCGACACCTCTTCCCAATACCAGCAAGCTGATCGGTGTACCGGGTTCACGTCGAAGAGCGGCGGATTCTTCTCGCTGCACTTCTCCCGCGCGAAATCGCAACGCGGGACGAAGGGGCACATGTCGGGCAAATCGATCAAGTCCGGGGGAAGTCCGCGGATCGGATTGAGTCGTTCCTTGCGCGGCGCGTCCAGCCGCGGGATCGAATTCAACAAGCCGACTGTGTAGGGATGCTTCGGGTTCTCGAACAGTTCCTCGGTCGGCGCTGTCTCCACGATGTGACCGGCGTACATCACGTTGATCCGGTCGGTCATGCCGGCGACGACGCCGAGGTCGTGGGTGATCAAGATGAGCGCCGTGTTGTGCTCGCGCTGCAGCGTGCGGATCAAGTCGAGGATCTGGGCTTGGATCGTCACGTCCAGGGCGGTCGTGGGCTCGTCGGCGATGAGCAGGGACGGGTTGCAGGAGAGCGCCATCGCGATCATCACGCGCTGGCGCATCCCGCCTGAGAACTGGTGAGGATACTGATCCACCCGTTGCTCGGCGTTGGGGATGCCGACCATCTTGAGGAGTTCGATGGCCCGCTGCCGTGCCTGCTGCTTGCTCATCCCAAGATGGAGTTCCAAGGCCTCGCTGATCTGCCGGTTGATCGTCAAGACGGGGTTGAGCGAAGTCATCGGATCCTGGAAGATCATCGCGATCTTCCGGCCGCGGATCGACCGCACCTCGTCGTCGCTCATCTTCAGGATGTCTTCGCCCTCGAAAATGATCTCGCCGCTGACGATTTTGCCCGGCGGGCTGGGGATCAAGCGCATGATGGAGAGTGCCGTGATGCTCTTGCCACATCCGCTTTCCCCGACGAGCCCCAGTGTCTCACCGGGCATCAAGTGGAACGACACCCCATCGACCGCCTTGACGACGCCATCCTGGGTGAAGAACTGGGTACGCAAGTCGCGTACCTCGAGCAGCGGTTCCATCGTGCCTCCTTACATCCACCTGGCTCGTCGAACGCTCACACGCCGGAATCCCGCTCGCTGCGGCTACGCGCCCAGTCTACCGGTTCTGCCCTACACCGTCAACAGGAGGCGACGAATCCGGCCGGTCTCGCTGCCTGCGTCAGCCAGGCCGCACGGGCTGAGCCCGAAACCGGGCGCAGTCGCTTCTCGTTTCAACTCCCAGTTCGGAGCCGCCACTGCTCGATCCCGGTTCGGGTCCGCACGACCAGCGCATCGAGCACCGGAATGTCTAGCTGCTCCGACCGCACCACGATCACATCGGGATAGACGAGCGGCAACATGGGCAAGTCGCTCAGGACGAGCTGCTCGATCTCCCGGTACAGCGCGGTGCGCTGCTGGCGATCCGTGGTGGCGATCGCCTCCACCAGCTTCTGGTCGACTTCCGGGTCGAGATAATGGCCGAAATTGAGGCCATCGAAGAACGAGTCGCTGGACCAGACCGCGCTCTGGTCGGGATCGACATCCCACAGAATACCGATCAACAAGGCATCGAAGTCGCGCTCCTGCGTCGCGCGTCGTCGGACCTCGGCCCAGGACCGGAGTTCCAGTTCCACGTCGACACCCAGGGCGCGCCATTGCTGTTGCAGGAGTTCGGCCACTGCTCGGCGACTCGGGTCCGCACCGGTCGCCAGCAGGCGGAAGTGCAGCCGTTGCCCCTCCCGGGTGCGCACTCCGTCGTCTCCCGGCACCCATCCCGCCTCACTCAGCAGACGCTGCGCCTCCTCCGGATCGTAGGGGTAGCGGCTGGCCGGCTCACCGGCAGCCCAGGAAGCCGGTGGTTGGAGCCCTTCGGCGACACGCGCGCGTCCGCCCCAGACGGTCTCGACGAGCGCAGCCCGATCGGTTCCGAGCAAGAGTGCCCGGCGTACCCGTTCGTCAGCGAACAACTTGCTCTTGGCTGGATCCAGCTGGAGCGCGACGACGACCAGCTCGTAGCCTGGCAGCCGATCGATCGTCACCCCATCGATCGTGGGGAGACGGCCCGCCTGTGCGGCATCGATCACCGCCCAGTCGATCGTGCCCTCGCGCAGGCCTCGTTCCAATTCCTCGAGCGTGCTCACGATCCGATATGTGTACTGGGGCACCTGCGGGGCACCGCGGTAATAGTCCGGATTGGCCCGAAAGGTGAGCGAGACACCGCGCAGCCACTGAGTCAGAATGAAGGGGCCCGTGCCGACTGCGGAGGAGAGTCCGAAGGGATCGGTCACCAGCTGCTGTGGCAGCACCGTTCCCAGGACATGCTCAGGCACGATCCCGAGCGTCCCCAAAACCGGCAAGAACGAGGCATCGGGACGGATCAGCGTGATCCGCACCGTCCGGCTATCGACCAGCTCGACCGCTTTGATGCGCTCGGCGAGTCGCGAGTAGCGCGGGGAGCGCACCTCGGGGTCGAGCATCCGCTGGTAGGTGAAGACGACATCGTTGGCCGTCAGTGGCTGGCCATCGTGCCAGCGCACCCCCTCGCGCAGCCGAAAGGTGTAAGTCGTCCCATCGCGGCTCACCTCCCACGACTCTGCGAGGGCGGGAACCGGCTCGGCGGTCTTGGGATCGAGCGTGACTAGTCCGTCGAAGACGAGCCGGCTCAAGGTATCGGAGAGTGGATCAGCCACGAAGAGCGGATTGAGGGTGCGGGGTTCCTCGAAGCCAGCCTCGACGATTCCGCGGCCGGACACGCTCGCTGGTGCAGCTTCGCTGGCCGTCGCGGTCGCGTCGGGCACGACGGGTCCCGGAGCGACCGGAGCGACGGTGGTCGGGGCCGAGACCGGCGCACTCGTTTCGGTCGGAGGAGAAGCCGGCTGCGGTGTGGGGCGCGCGCGACAGCCGATGGCGACCGTGCAGGCGAGGACGATGCTGACGATCCAGAGACTCCGGTGCACGCTCCGCTCCGCTCAGGCGTCCATCGCGCGGCGACCGTACCGGGTATCCGGGCTCCCGAGGTATCTGCGGCGGATCAACGGGCCCCCGCTTGGCGGGCGACCGCCACGCGCGTCAGATAGTGCCGGTACGGCGTGTCCTCACCGCGCACTACGGCCAGATACAGCTGCTGCAAGCGTGCCGTGATCGGGCCGATCTCGCCCGTCCCAACGGTGCGCCCATCGATGTTCCCGATCGGTGAGATCTGGACACCAGTACCGCAGAGGAACGCCTCGTCGCAGATATAGAGCTCGCTCCGATCGATCTCCCGCACTTCGACCGGGATTCCCAGGTCGTGCGCGAACTCCAAGATCGTTCGCCGCGTGATCCCTTCCAGGATGTCGGCTGTCACCGGCGTGGTGATGAGCGTACCGTTGCGGACGATGAACAGATTGGCTGCGCTCCCTTCCGCCACTTTGCCGTGATGATTGAGCATGATGGCATCGTCGAATCCGCACTCCATCGCTTGGTCCTTGGCGAAGGCGGAATTGACGTATGCACCGCAGACCTTGGCCCGGCTGGGAATGACGACATCGACCGTCCGCATCCAGGAGGTGGTCATCAAGCGGATCGGGTGGGTGATGGGCAGGTACTCCTGCATCGGCAGCATGTAGATGGCCAGTTCGTCCCGCACTCCCTTGAGCTTGGGACCGATCTCCAGATCCGCCTTGTAGACGAAGGGACGGATGTAGACATCGGTGCGTGGGGCATTTTGCCGCACCAGTTCGACGATCAGTTCGCCGAGCGACTCGGCGTCGTAGGGCAGTTCTGCTCGGAGGAGGCGGGCCGATTGGAGCAGGCGACGGGTGTGATCCGGCAGGCGGAAAATATTGATCGTCTGTCCGTCGCGGTCGAGATAGCCGCGGATACCAGCGAAGACTCCCGTCCCGTACTGGAGCGCATGCGTCGCGATACTGACCTTCGCCTCCTGGATCGGCACGAAGCGCCCCTCGAAGAACGCGATCGGCAAGAGTTCTGTCCCAGCCATCGCTCGAGCCTCCCGTCCGTAATCCTCTACCTGCCTCCTCAGGCTCGCGCGCTGACCGCGGCGAGCATGGAACGCGCTCCTGCTGCGAGCAGCGCGGTCGTGTTGGTCGCCAGCATGCGGAAGCCGCGCTCCAGCTGGCGTTGCGCCAGTTCAGCGGTCGGCGCGGTCGTCCCCAGCGGCAGACGACCGTCGATGCGCCGCACGATGTCGTCGATCACTGCTTGCACCTCGGGATGGAATTGCTGCCCCGGATAGCCCATCGACTGCGCGAGATCGTTCGGGCCGACGAAGAGGACATCGATACCGGGTACAGCTAGGTATTCCTCCAGCCGCTCGAGCACCGCGATATGCTCGATCTGGACGATGACGAGCGTTTCCTCGTTGGCATGCTGGACGTATTCGTTCAGCGGCATCGTCAAGCCGAAGTTCGCGGCCCGCACCCCGGCGACACCCCGACGACCCTGTGGGTAGTAGCGGCATGCTTCCACGACAGCGGCTGCTTCCTCTGGGGTGTTGACCTGCGGAACCATCACGCCAGCGGCACCGAGATCGAGATAGCGAAGGATGACTTGCCGGTGATTGAGCGGGACGCGGACAATCGGGACTGTCCCGGCGACCTCGGCGGCCAAGACCATGTGGTACGCTGTCTCCTCGGTGATGCGGCCATGCTCGGCATCGAGCAAGACGAAGTCGAAGCCGAGGTAGCCGCAAATCTCCGCCAACTCCGGGGAGGGGTAGGGGATGAAGCAGCCGATGACCGCCTCGCCCGCCTGGAGTCGCCGTTTCACTCGATTCTCCCGCATCTCCGCGCTCCTCGTTGCCCAGCGGGCCCGCGCGGGCATTCTACCCCGTGGAGCGCAGACGGGGGAAGCCCTTTTGGGTATTCTCGGACGTGCCTGTTACACTTAAGGAGTTGCGCATCCCCCGAGGGGCGCGACCGGAGGACTGTCCCATGCGCATCAGGCACCTCGAGAACGATACCATCATCAACGTCTCCCAACTCCTCAAGGCACCGGTCGGTACCGAGCGATACTTCACCGTCCATCTCGATCGGCTCGTGCTGGACAGCGACCTCGAAGCGCGCGATCTTGCCGCCTCGGTGCGCTTGCTGCGGACCTCCAACGGCATCCTAGCGACTGGTCAGCTCCATGTCACGGCGCACCAGACCTGTGTCCGCTGCCTCACCGAGTTCGACGGCCGGTACAGCGAGAGCTTCGAAGCCGAGTTCTGGCCGACTGTCGATATCCTCACCGGTCTCCCCCTCCCACCTCCACCGGACGAGGATATCTTTACGATCGACAAGAACCATCACCTCGATTTGCAGGAAATGCTTCGTCAGTATGCGATCCTGGCTATCCCCCTTTACCCGGTCTGTGGTCCCCAGTGCCCTGGGCCAGAGTCGCTCTGGCAGCGTGAGGAAGAGGTGATCGACGCACGACTGGCTGTCCTGCAGTCGCTCCTTGACGAACGAGCGTGATTGTGCGACAACTTGCAGTCAGCATGGAGCGACCTCCTCGCGGAGGGATTTCGACATGCACCGAGTCGTCGAACGAGATATGGAAGGATCGACCTGATGGGCGCTGTACCGAAGCACAAAGTCAGCAAGCGGCGACAAGGATTCCGCGCCGCACACCAGTACATCGACGTGCCGCCACTCACGACCTGCCGGACCTGCGGTCAGAAGCATCGCACCCATTACGTTTGCCCACACTGCGGTCACTACCGCGGTCGCCTCGTTCTGGATGTCCAGAAGAAAAAGCGGCAGCGACGTCCCGAGGCTTGACGGCGCTGCAGGGCAGGGGGCAGCGCGATGGCGTACCGTGCCGCGATCACCGGGTGGGGTGCCTACGTCCCAGCCCAGGTGCTGACCAATGCTGACCTCGAACGCATGGTCGCGACTTCCGACGAGTGGATCGTCACGCGGACCGGTATCCGCGAGCGCCGCATCGCGGGCCCCGACGAGACGACCGTGCAGATGGCCACGGCCGCAGCACAACGTGCACTGGAGACGGCCCAGCTCGATCCGCAGCGACTCGACCTGGTCATCGTCGCGACCACGACACCCGATTACTTGATGCCAGCCACTGGGTCGCTGGTCCAGGCAGCACTGGGAGCCACCCGAGCTGGGGCCTTCGACTTGGTTGCCGCCTGTTCGGGCTTCGTCTACGCGCTCGGTGTCGGTGCCCAGTTCATCATGGCCGGAACCGCTCGCGCGGTGCTGGTGATCGGCGTCGATGCGCTCACTCGCTGGCTCGACTTCACCGACCGGACGACCTGTGTCCTCTTCGGTGACGGCGCCGGGGCCGTGGTGCTAGAAGCGAGCCATGCCGACGAGGGTGTCCTGTCCACCGTGCTCGGGTCGGACGGCACCGGCGCTCTCCATCTGTATCTCGAAGGCTTTCCCGATCTCCTTCGCGCGAACGGCACGGTCGCACCCAGGCGACCGGTCATCCGCATGGCTGGGCGCGAGGTGTTCCGCTTTTCGGTGCGGATCATCGGTGAAGCTGCCCTGGAGGCAGTGGCGCGAGCTGGACTCTCGCTCGAGGACGTGGATCTCCTGATCCCGCACCAGGCGAACCGGCGGATCATCGAGGCAGCGGTCGAGCGTCTCGGTCTGCCCTGGGAGAAGGTCTGGGTCAATCTCGACCGTTACGGGAACACGTCGGCCGCATCGGTGCCGATCGGACTGGCCGAGGCCGCAGACAAGGGTGCTCTCCGTCCGGGGATGAACGTCGTTCTGGTCGCCTTCGGCGCCGGACTCGCCTGGGCCGCCAGCGTCGTCCGCTGGGGTGCGCGTGGTGTTCAACGCGGAGGATGAGTGCATGCAGGATGCCTGGGTCTTCCCCGGACAGGGATCCCAATGGGTGGGCATGGGTCGTGACCTAGCCGGCGAGGATGCGCTCGCTCGGGCAGTCTTCGCAGAAGCGGATGCGGTGCTCGGCTTCCCGCTTTCGCGCATCGTCTTCGAGGGGCCGGAGGAGGAGCTCGCCGCGACGCGCAATCAGCAGCCTGCGCTCCTCGCCACCAGCATCGCGTACCTCCGTGTGCTCGAGGCACGCGGGTCGCTTCCGGAACCGTGCGTCGTCGCTGGCCACTCACTGGGCGAATACACGGCCTTGGTGGCAGTGGGCAGCCTGACGCTGGCCGATGCCCTGCGGCTCGTCCGCCGCCGCGGTGAACTCATGGAAACCTACGGGCGCGGTGGGATGCTTGCGGTCATCGGCCTGGACCGCACGCGGCTGGCCGCCATCGCTGGCGAGGCCGGCGTCGAGTTGGCCAACGAGAACGCTCCCAACCAACTGACGCTGAGTGGGCCGGACGAGGCCCTCGAGCGCGCAGCCGAACTCGCCCGCGCTGCGGGTGCGCGGCGTGTCGTCCGTTTGCCGGTCAACGCTGCTTTCCATTCTCGTTGGATGCGGCCGGTCGCCGATGCGCTCGCCCTCGAATTGGCGAATGTTCCGATTCGATCGCCCAGAGCGCCGCTGATCGCCTGCTCGGATGCGCGCGTGCTCACCGATCCTGAGGATCTGCGCCGCGAGCTCATCGAGCAGATCGTGGCACCGGTTCGCTGGGTTGCCGTCGTGCAGCGTGCGCTCGATCTCGGCATCGCGCACTTCTGGGAGATCGGTCCCGGCCAGGTTCTGAGCGGCTTGATCCGGCGCATTGCACCCACTGCCGAGACTACTACGGCTGAACAGCTCCTGCGCGCGGAGAATGGCTCGCTCGTCCGGCACCAGCGGGTGGGGAAGGAGGAGCGATGAGCGGGGAACGGGGAGCAGCGATCGTGACCGGTGCCGTTCGTGGGATCGGTCGTGCGACCGCGCTGCGGTTGGCCCGAGACGGCTTCAAGGTCGTCGTCAATTACCGCGGCGACGAGACGCTGGCACAGGCGCTCGTCGAGGACATTCAGGCAGCTGGCGGAACCGCCATCGCTTTCCGAGCCGACGTGACGGACCCAGAACAAGTGGGCGCGATGGTACAGGCGGCCATCGACCAGTTCGGTCGCTTGGATGCGCTCGTCAACAATGCGGGGATCACGCGCGATACGCTCCTCTTGCGGATGCGGGACGAGGACTGGCATGCCGTCCTCGAGACCAACTTGACGAGCGTCTTCTATTGCTGCCGAGCGGCCCTGCGGCCGATGCTGCGCCAGCGCTATGGACGTATCGTCAATCTCTCCTCCGTATCTGGGCTCATCGGGAACATCGGGCAGACCAACTACGCTGCGGCTAAGGCCGGTATCATCGGCTTCAGCAAGGCGCTCGCTCGCGAAGTGGCGAGCCGCGGCATCACCGTCAACGTCGTCGCTCCCGGATTCATTGAGACGCGCCTTACCGAAGCCTTACCGGCCGAGCTCCAGCAAAAGCTCCTCGAGCAGATTCCGATGGGCTTTTACGGCACACCGGAGGATGTCGCCGAGGCGATCGCCTTCCTCGTCTCGCCGGGCGCACGGTACATCACGGGAGCCGTCCTGGCAGTCGACGGCGGGCTCACCATGGCATCGTGAGCGGCATGATCCGCAAGGTCCTCATCGCCAACCGAGGCGAGATCGCGCTCCGCGTCCTCCGCGCTTGCCGGGAACTGGGTATTCCGGCTGTCGTCGCCTACTCGGAGGCTGACCGAGAATCGTTGCCGGTGCGTTTGGCCGACGAAGCGATCTGTATCGGGCCGGCGCCAGCTGAGCGGAGCTACAACCATATTCCCGCCATCATCAGTGCGGCGATCGTCACCGGCTGCGATGCCCTCCACCCTGGATACGGTTTTTTGGCCGAGAACGCGCTCCTGGCCGAGATCTGCGAGGAATGCGGGATCACCTTCATCGGGCCTCGACCGCAGACGCTCCGTGCGCTCGGTGACAAGGCCGAAGCGCGTCGCCTCATGCAGCGTGCTGGGCTCCCGATCGTCCCGGGCAGCGAGGCGCCCGTTCGCGATGCGAGCGAAGCCCGGCGCATCGCGCGCCAGCTGGGCTATCCCGTTCTCGTCAAGGCTGCGGCCGGTGGCGGCGGACGCGGTATGCGGATCGTGCGGGAGGAGCGCGAGCTCGCCACGGCTCTCCCAGTCGCTCAGCAGGAGGCGCAGGCAGCCTTCGGCGATCCCTCCGTCTATCTGGAACGCTACCTGGAGCGGCCACGGCACGTCGAAGTGCAGATTTTGGCCGATCAGCACGGGAACATCGTCGCGGTCGGTGAGCGTGACTGCTCCATCCAGCGCCGGTACCAGAAACTGATCGAAGAGGCCCCCGCACCCGATTTGCCAGCGAAGGTGCGCGAGGCGCTCCACGAGGCTGCTGTGCGCGGTGCACGGGCGGTCGGTTACGTCGGTGCTGGCACCTTCGAGTTCCTGGTCGATCGGGAAGGCCGCTTCTACTTCACCGAAGCCAATGCGCGTCTCCAGGTCGAGCATCCAGTCACCGAAGTCGTGACCGGCCTCGATCTCGTCCAGTGGCAGTTGGCCATCGCGGCCGGCGAGCGTCTCGAGCTGCGTGAGCGCGATTGCGCGCCCCGAGGGCATGCCATCGAAGTGCGCGTCACGGCCGAGGATCCCGACCGCGACTTCGCGCCGCGTCCTGGCCGCATCGAGCAATTGATCTGGCCAGGTGGCCCCGGAATCCGCGTCGACTCGCATGCCTACGCTGGCTACGTCGTCCCGCCGCACTACGACTCGCTCTTGGGCAAGGTGATCGCCTGGGGACTCGATCGGGTACAAGCGATCGAGCGACTCGACCGCGCTCTCCGCGAGACGGTCATCAGCGGCGTGCCAACTCCGATCCCGCTTTTCCGTCGCATCCTGCAGCACCCGGATTTCCGGGCTAGTCGGCACACGACGACCTTCCTGGCCGAGTACCTCGCCAGCCAGCAGGGCTGAGCAGGGTACAATCGATCCGTGGGGACTGCTCGGTAGTCCTTTCGATGGTGCTATGGTTCCGCTCGCCACGAGGATCCCATGGACTCGGTTCCGATCGCGATCACGATCGAGCATGCCGTCATTTCGCCGGAGCGACGAGGGAACCAAAAGGAACTGGACATGTCACTCGCGCGAATCCGACGCCAAGCACGCATCCTGGCTCTGCAGATCCTGTACGAGGTCGATGTCGCCAATCACCCCCTGGAGGAGGTGCTCGAGCGGCAGCGCAGCCAGGCGAGCGTTGCCCAGCCGGTGCGCCGTTATGCGGAGCGACTCGTGACCGGTGTATGGGCCGATCGCGAGCGGATCGACCGGATGATCGCTGAGGCAGCACCGGCTTTCCCGATCGACCAGCTTCCGCCAGTCGATCGCAACATCCTCCGCATCGCGATCTACGAGCTGTTGCACGAGCCGGATGTCCCTTTGAAGGCTGCCATCAACGAAGCCGTCGAAATCGCGAAACAGTATGGCGGCGAGAGTTCCAGCCGTTTCGTCAACGGAGTACTGGGAACGATCGCTGCCAATCTGGCATCCTCGGGAAGCTGACTCGCTGCCGCGAACCGCTGTGGGTTGCGAGCCCCGACCTGGCGGTAGGGCCGACACCGGGGTGATCGTCCCGTAGCGCGTTGTGCGCGATTTCCGTTGACGCGGCACGTTGCTACCCGCGCTCGGCCTCCGCGAGTGGGAAGGCACCCGGTCCAGCAGGCATTTCCCGTGGCCGTGCCAGGCCGGACCAGCCGACCGCGTGCCCGGCCGCGACAGCGTACTGGGCGGTCGGTGTGATCAGTCGAACGAGGGAGTGGGTCGAGCGCTCACCGAGACACTCCCGAGCGGGCAGATGGCCAATGGCCGACCTAAGGGGTCGAGTCGGGCACCGACTGGTGCGCGATCGCTCAGCGTTCCGCAGTACCAGCTCGTGTGCCTGAGATTACTGGAGGTCGCAACCTGCACGGATGGCGATCGAGGAGCGGCGATCGTTGGCGCGTGCACTGGTGCCGATCACTTGCATAGGAGGGCGCGTTCAGTCATACTACCGGGGAAAGCTGGATACCCGCGGGTCAGGATTCGGTCGCTGGGGAGGTGGTTCGCGTGTCGTCGTCGATTTTGGAGCGGGTGCAGGCCGTCGTGGCCGAGCAGCTCGGTGTCGATCCGAGCGAGGTGACTCCGGATGCCGAATTCGTCAAGGATCTCAACGCTGATTCGCTGGACCTCGTCGAGCTGATCATGCAGCTCGAGGAAGAGTTCGGCATCGAGATTTCGGACGAAGAGGCAGCCAACATCGTCACCGTGCGTGACGCGATCAACTTCATCGAGGAGCACCTCGGCAAGCAGTGACGGCGAGCTGACGTGGCAGAGACAGGCGCGGGACTCGTCGTGCCCGCGCCTGTCTGTTACGCTTAGCGTGCGAACGGAGCGCGCAGCGGAGCAGCGAGGGAACCATGGTCAGCCTTCTCGATCGTGTCCGCGGTCAGCCGGCGCCGCAGCCGAACGAGCCCGAACCCGAACCGGAAGAGTTCTACAAAGAGATGACGCTGCAGGAGCACCTGGAAGAGCTCCGGATGCGGCTCATCTACGCCTTGCTCGCTGTCGCTGTCGGCTTCGTCGTCGGTTTGGCGCTCGCCTTTCCGACGATGCGGCTCATCATTCGGATGTCCGGGATCGAGCGCCTCTACGCGATCACCCCGACCGAGTCGTTCATTACCTACACCAAGGTCGCGCTCTATCTCGGCATCGGTTTTGCCATGCCGATGATCGTGTATCAGCTCGTCCGCTTCCTGGCCCCCGGCTTGACGCGCAAGGAAAAGCGTTACTTGTACCGTGCTCTGCCGTTCGTGTCCATCATGTTCGTCGCCGGTGTGGTTTTCGCCTTCTTCGTCCTCGTGCCGCGCGCCTTGAGCTTCCTGTCGCATTTCGGTGGCAGCGTCTTCGAGGCCCAGTTCCGGGCCGAAGAAGTGGTCTCCTTCTATATGACGCTCCTGCTGTGGGTCGGGGTCGTCTTCGAACTTCCCGTGGTGATCTTCATCCTGGCCAAGCTCGGTATCGTCTCTGCCAAGCGACTGGCCTCGCTGCGCAAGTTCGCCATTCTGATCATCGCGGTGGCCGCAGCCCTGATCACGCCGACGCCGGATCCCTTCAACATGTTCCTCGTCGCCGCCCCGATGTACTTTCTCTACGAGCTCGGTGTGCTGTTGGCTCGCTTCGCCAAGCCGGTGTGAGGTGTCTCACCCTTCCAGGAGTCCGAGTTCTTCGGGAGGACGCGGGCGTACGGCCAGCGTCCGCTCGTGGCGGTAGCGAACCAAACCGGGCGCTGCTCCTGGAATGCGGCGCACGTGGCGTCGCTGGGTGACATCGACACTCACTCGTGTCCCCGCGCGTCCCTCGCTGTACCATGCTGCGAGCGCTGCAGCGCGTTCGAGGACATCGGGGTCCTCTGCTCCAGCCCACTGGACGATCACGTGCGCACCGGCTAACCCGCGGGCATGTAGCCAGGTGTCCTCCGGACGCGCGAGCGAGAAGGTGATCCAGTCGTTCTCGCGTGCATTGCGTCCGACGACGATCCGATCCCCACGGAGCGTCCGCCAGACGCGCAACTTGCGCTGGCTGCCGCGCTTCGGTCGCTCGCCAGCGTTCCGGTTCCCTTCGGCGAGCGCGATCTCCTGGTGCAGAGCTTCCAGCGTTTCCGCCGTATCGGCGACCTGCGCGAGTGCTTCGAGTTGCCGCAAGTATTCGAGTTCCAAGCGCGTCTCCTCGATCCGCACGGGTACCTGCTCGGCGGCAGCTTTCGCCTTCCGATAGCGCTCGAAATACGCCTGTGCGTTCTCCACTGGCGTACGGTCCGGATCGAGCGGGATCCGCAGGTCATCGACCACGAGTTCACGTTGTCCCGGCACGAGTTCGCCGAGTGCGGCCAGGATCGCTTCTCCCATTCTCCTCCAGCGCTCCGCCTCCGCCGCGCGCGCTCGCTCCTGCTCCAAGGCATGCAAGCGCGCTTCGACCCGTGCTCGCTCCCGATCGATCGCAGCGAGGACACGGCGACGACGCTGCGCATACCGGTCACGACCGATCTCGTCACCCTGTGGTCGCTCGGCCAAGAATCGCTCGATCGCCATCGACATGCTGGGGAACACCTCTGTCTCGAGCCCCTGACCGTAGTGCAGAGGAATGGCCGAAAATGCCACGGGAATGCCGTTGCTCCAGTACACCGTCGGCGCGAACTGCCCGGTCGCTAGTGGCTCGATGACGCTGGCGATGGCGGTCGCCAGTCGCTCCGGTCCGCTGGGTGCGCCTCGTGCCTCACTGACCGTCACCGCTGTTGTTCCGAATGCCCGGTAGACCGCTTCGCGAGCCATCTGTGGGCTGAAGCCGGCCAGTTGTTGGACGAGTGCGGTCGTGAGCTCCTGATCCGGTCGTCCTTCGAGAAGCAGCGAGCGCACAGCGTCGGTGCTCAGGTGGCGCGGATCGCGTTTCAACTGTGGAGGAGGAGGCTGATAGGGCCGACCTGGCAGGACAGGACGGGCAGCACTCATTTCTGGGGTCACGCGCTTGAGCGCATCGAGGATTCTCCCGTCGGCTGCGACCAGGATGGCGTTGCTGTGCCGCCCCATCAATTCGATGACCAGCTCGGTCTCCACGGGAAGACGCTCGATACGTCCTCGCTGCTCCTCCACGAGAACGGTCGCGAAGCGTAAACGGATGATCCGCTCCAGTGGCACCTGCTCGACCTGCACGAGGCGTGCACCGCGCACGTACTTGCGGAGCAGCAAGAGGAACGGCGTCACCTGCTCCGGGTCGCCAGCCGGAACGGTGCGCGCGAGATACGAGAGGGGCTCCTGGGGACTCACGTCGATGACCAGTCCCCAGCGCTGCCCCGCGTAGAACTCCAGGGCGATGGCCAGCGGTGCGGTCTGGACGACTTTCTGCACGCGCCCACGCAGGAGTGTCTTTCGCAACTCCTCGACCAGTGCCGCGATCGTCAGAACGTCGAACACGCCTGCTCCTTCCGAGTTCGAGTCCGACGAGCGTTCCCAACTATGGCACAATGACGACAGGTGGCCGATCCGAGCCACCCCAGGGTGGGAGCGGACAGCAGGGGAGGTCCGGGCCGGTGACGGACGACCTCGGATTGAATACGCAGGCCGATGAACTCCTCGAAGAACTCCGGCAGCGTGTCCGTCCCAAGTTGATCGTCATTTCCGGACCATCCGGTGTCGGCAAAGACACCGTGATCGAGCGGATGCGGCAAGCGCATCCCGAGTTCCATTTCGCGGTCACCGCAACCACGCGTCCGCGCCGACCTGGTGAGATCGACGGTGTCCACTACATTTTCATGACGCGCGAGGAATTTTTGGCCGCTCGTGACCGTGGCGAATTCCTGGAGTCGGCGGAGGTCTACGGCCATCTCTACGGTGTCCCCAAGGAGCGGGTGCGCCGCGCCTTGCGCAGTGGAAAGACGGTGGTCGTCAAGGTCGACGTGCAGGGAGCAGCGTCGATCCGGCGGCTCGTGCCGCAGGCGATCCTGATCTTTCTCGCCCCGCCCTCGATGTCCGAACTGATGCAACGCTTGCGCAGCCGCAAGACGGACGATCCGACCACGCTCATGGAGCGGATCGCGACCGCATCCCGGGAACTCGCTCAAGTCTACGAGTTCGACTACGTCGTCTTCAACGAGACGGACCGCTTGGACCACACTCTCGCCACGATCGACGCGATCCTCCTCGCGGAGCAGAGTCGCGTCCACCAGGCCGAAATCGTGCTCTGAAGTTCACGTCCCGGTCGCCGCTTCAGCGGTCTCTTCTTCCTCGTCCGGGATGTAGCGCAGCGTCGACCGATCTTCGATCCGATCGACGAAGAGAATTCCCTCCAGATGATCGATCTCGTGTTGGAGGACGCGGGCGAGCAACCCGCTCCCCTTTACGCGCACCTCGCGTCCATCGAGATCGAGCGCCTTCACGGTCACGTGCATGAAGCGGGGCACCTCACCGTACCAGCCCGGGATGCTGAGACAGCCTTCCAGCCCGACCTGGCGACCGCTCGCCCGCACGATCTCCGGGTTGATCAGCGTCAGCTCCACCCCGGGATCGCCTTCCTCGACGTAGTCGGGCGGAATCGCGATGACGATGATCCGGCGCAGGACTCCGATCTGCGGTGCAGCCAGCCCCAGCCCCCGGGCGGCCCGCACGGTGTCCCACAGGTCGCGAGCCAGCTGCCGCACCTCTTCGTCGACCGCGCGGATGCGGATCGCCTTCTGGCGCAACCGCGGATCACCTTCGGTGATGATGGTTCGAACCGCCATCGATGCTCGTCACCCCACATTCCGCTGATTCTCGATTATACCGGTCAAAGCAAGCTCACCGGATCGACATCGACGATCCAGCCACCATGCACCGGTACCGCTGCCACGACCCGCGGCCCATCGGCACCCCGAACCAGGAGTTGCCACTGGTACAGACCGCGGATCCGGCTGACGAACGCTGGGGTGGGACCCAGGATCTCGACGTCGCGTGCGTCGAGTTCTCGTGCCTTCTCGCGCAAGCGTTCCGCCATTTCTTCGCCAGCGAGTCGTCCTGCCACCTCGTCGCGGTGGCGCACCACGAGGCGGACCAGCCGCCGAAACGGCGGGTAACCATGCCGTTGGCGAAATGCGAGTTCCTCCTGGTAGAAGGCGTCGTAGTCCTGCCGGCTCGCGGCGCGGATGGCGTAATGCTCTGGGGTATAGGTCTGGATGACGACGCGCCCTCCTGGGAGATGTCGACCGGCTCGACCAGCGACCTGCGTCAACAACTGGAACGTGCGCTCGGCCGCACGATAGTCCGGGAGATAGATGCCCGTATCGGCATGCACGATACCGACGGTCGTCACAGCGGGAAAATCGAAGCCTTTGGCGACCATCTGCGTTCCGACGATGACGTCGACCTCGCGACGGAGGACACGTCGGAGAAGCGCTCGCGGGTCGTTGCCGCGCTGCACGACGTCGCGATCCCAGCGCAGCACGCGGGCCTGCGGAAAACGTTGCTGCACCTCGCGTTCGACGCGCTGCGTTCCTGCTCCGTAATAACTCAGCGTGGGACGCGCGCACGTCGGGCACGTCGTGCTCGGGAGGCGGCGGAGATCGCAGCGATGGCAGATCAGTTGGCGCCGATCGGCGTGGTAGACGAGCGGCACATCGCAGAGTGGGCACACCTCCACGTGCCCGCAGGATCGACACTGGACCAAGGTCGCTGTGCCACGCCGGTTGATGAGGAGAAGAACCTGCTCGCTCCGCTGCAGCGCTGCCGCGATCGCTTCGTGCAGCGCTCGGCTGAACAGCCCAGCATGGCCGAGTTGGTGCTCGAGTCGCATGTCCACGACTTCGACCCGCGGGAGCTGGAGACGTGCTCGCGTGACCTCACCTCGTTCCCCGACGACCAGTGGTCCGACGCGTTCCCGCAGGCGCGCGACCGCCAGCTGACCAGTCGCAGCTGCATAGGCTGTCGTGACGTCCGGTGTCGCGCTGCCGAGGAGAAGCACTGCGCGATGCAAGGCGGCGAGCCGCTGGGCGACCGCCCGCGCGTGATAGCGTGGCGATGGCTCCTGTTGCTTGTAGGCTGCCTCGTGTTCCTCGTCGATGACGATCAGGCCGATCGACCGCAGCGGGACGAAGAGCGCGGAACGAGGGCCGACCACCACATCGGCTTGCCCGCGGTGGATCGTTTCCCAAACCGCCGCTCGCTCGCTCTCCCGCATGCCACTATGGACCAGGACCGTCCGACCGGGAAAGCGTGCCGCGACCCGCTGAACGACTTGGGTCGCCAGGGCGATCTCCGGCACCAGGACGACCGCCTGCCGGCCTCGCCGGAGACACTCGCCGATGGCTCGAAGATAGAGTTCCGTTTTGCCGCTTCCCGTCACGCCGTGCAGGAGGAGCGGGCGCGGCGGGTCCTGGTCGAACATGCTCCGAATCGTCTCCCAGGCCCGCTCTTGTTCCAGGGTGAGCGCGAGCGGGCGATCGAAACCACCCTGGACAGTCGGTAGCCCCCCACGTGGGAGTTCGACGACCTCCACCAGCCCTCGCTGGACGAGCATCTGCACGGTCGCGGGGGAGAGCCCGAGTCGGTGGAGGAACCGGCGGGGCAGCAGTGCACCGTCGTGTTCCTCGTACCAACGTCGGATGGTCTCGTAGGCGCGGCACTGCGCTGCATCCGCGGGTAGATCGCTGTCCAACCGCGGACACAAGAACTGTTCGGTCGCCACGCGTTGAATAGGACGCACGACGGGGAAGCGCTCGATGAGTCCGGCGCTGACGGCGCGCTCCAAGGCGGTGGTCAAGGAGCGGCCGAGCGCCCGTTGTGCCTGCTCGAGCGTCAGCGGCCCGCGTTGCGCGAGGAGGTCGAGGAGGCGGCGTTGGACAGGTGAGAGTCTCCCGGTCGGTATCGCGCCGGTCGGGCGCAGCAGCACCTCGACACGCTGGGCCAGTCGCGGCGGCAGGAAGAGCGCGACAGCTTCCCAGAGCGTGCAGAGCGTTTCCTCGACGAGCCATTCGGCGAGAGCCCACTGTTCGGGAGTCAGCACGAATTGTGGCTCGACCAGGCCTACGACGGGGCGCACCGCGAACGCTGGTGCCTGCTCGTGCAGGCTGGCCACGACCCCCAACCGAACCTCGTCTCGCAGCGGCACCCAGACCGCCTGATAGAGGCGAATCCGGTCGACGAGTTCAGCGGGCACGCCGTACGTCAGGAGGGGGCGTCGCTCGCCTGGCTCCAGCTCGAGAACGATGTCCGCGTAGCGCGGCTGTGTCACGGTTCCACCACTGGTCGCTGGCTCGCCACGGCAGCGGCCAATCGCTCCGCTTGGGCAAAAAGAGCAGGCGCACCGCCGGTGTGCAGGAAGACGACCGTCTCCCCGGGAGTGACCTCCCCGCGGCGGATCTGCCCGATCAGCGCGGCCATCGCCTTGCCAGTGTACACCGGATCGAGCACGAGCCCTTCCGTTCGGGCAGCCAGTACGATCGCTTCCAGCGTCTCCTCACTGGGCACTCCGTATCCAGGCCCGACCCAGCGGTCATCGACGACGATCGCTTCCGGAGGAAGCCGTCGTTCCAAGCCGAGGAGCTCAGCGGTCGCTTCGGCGAGCGCTGCCACGCGCTGCCGAATCGCCTCGGCCTCGTCCTCGACGGCCACACCGACGATCTCGAACGGTTGGCCGAGCAGCGAAGCGCCGAGGACCATCCCAGCGTGTGTCCCACCCGACGTCGACGTCGCGAGATACACGCGCGTCGCGGTCGCTCCTCGTTCGACCAGCTGAGCAGCCAGTTCCAGTGCTGCCCGCACGTAAGCGGCTGCACCGACCGGCGACGAGCCACCCGTGGGGATGACATATGGGCGGTCACCACGCGCCGCGAAAAGGTTCACCAAGCGCTCGAGTTCGGCATGCCGCTCGTCCCGATGGCGGACGAGGTGCACCTCGGCACCGAAGAGATGATCGAGCAAGAGATTGCCTTGCAGTGGTGGAGCAGGATCCAGCGAATTCAAAACGAGGACGCAGCGCAGTCCAGCTCGTGCTGCTGCGGCGGCTGTCTGCCGGCAGTGGTTCGATTGCACTGGCCCCTCGGTGAGCACGAGCGAGGCTCCCTGGGCCAGTGCATCGCCGATGAGGTATTCCAGCTTGCGTGTCTTGTTCCCACCGAGTGCCAGCCCGGTGAGATCGTCTCGTTTGACCAGGATCCGGACCCCACCGAGGGCGCGGCTGAGTCGGGTCGCCTCCTCGAGCGGCGTCGGCAACTGGGCCAGGGGAAAGCGCGGCAATGCAGCCAATCGCATTCGTCATACCCCTTTCTGTTCCGCGGATCGGCTTGGACGCCAGCGCTCGCCTGACCGATAATGCCTCTCAGCGAGCCGGCAACGCGCGAGGAGGCGAGACGATGGCCCGACGAACGCTGACGATCGAAGAAGAGTATCGCGCCAAGCACCCGACCTCGCAGGCGCGGTACGAACGTGCCTTGCGGGACTTTCCGAGCGGTGTCACCCACGACGTGCGGTACCAGAAACCGTTCCCCCTGTACGTGGAGCGGGCCAGTGGCGCACACAAGTGGGACGTCGATGGCAACGAGTTGATCGACTACACGATGGGCCATGGAGCGCTGCTCCTCGGTCATGCCCACCCGCAGATCGTCGAGGCAGTCCAGGTGCAAATCCGGCGCGGCACACACTACGGTGCCGGGCACGATCTCGAACTCGAATGGGCGGAACGAATCCGCGAGCTCAAGCCTTCCTGTGAGCGGGTGAAGTTCACCGCCTCCGGAACGGAAGCCACTTTGCTCGCCATGCGACTCGCCCGGGCCTATACCGGCCGCGAAAAGATCCTCAAGTTCGCTGGTCACTTCCATGGGTGGCAGGACTATGCGCTCCCCGGCGAAAAGCCGCCGTTCGATGCGCAGTCGATCCCTGGAGTACCTCGTGCTGTCCTCGAATCGGTCGTCGTGGCCCCGGTGAATGACCTCGACTTCGTGGAGCGCCGCCTGGCGGAAGGGGATATCGCAGCGGTGATCCTGGAACCAAGCGGTGCCTCGTGGGCCGCCATCCCCTTGCCCGAGGGCTTTCTGCATCGCCTGCGCGCCGTCACGGAGCGGACGGGAACGCTGCTCATCTTCGACGAAGTGATCACTGGTTTCCGCTGGTCGCCCGGCGGCGTGCAGGGACTGCTCGGTATCCGACCCGATCTCACGACGATGGCCAAGATCGTCGCTGGTGGACTCCCCGGCGGGGCAGTCGGTGGGCGAGCGGACATCATGGCGCTTCTCGAATTCCGCGACGATCCGGAGTGGAATCGCCGGCGCGTGGCGCATCCGGGAACGTTCAATGCCAACCCCTTGTCCGCTGCCGCCGGTTGTGCCTGTTTGCAGCTCGTCGCCGACCCGGCTGTGCAGCGTCATGCCGATGCCATGGCGGCACGCTTGCGTCGCGGGATGAACCGTGTCCTGGTCACTCACGGGATCCCCGGCTTCGTGTGGGGTGAAAGCTCGGTGTTTCACATCGCGCTCGGCCACACCTGCACGAACCAGCATGGCGAGGACATCCGCATGCCCGAGGGGGTCTCGCCGATCGTCCTGAAGACCGGGATGTCGCCAGCGCTCGCCACGACACTGTACCAGGCCATGGTGAACGAAGGGGTCGATCTCTTCCACGGTGGGGGTCTCTTGAGCGTTGCCCACACGCCGGAGGACATCGACCGGACGATCGAGGCTTTCGAGCGTGCCGTGCTCCGGATGCGCGACGAGGGATGGTTCGAGCGATCGACGTGAAGTGAGCGCGGTTCGCGCTCAATCGTCACCTGGGCGTGTACCCACGGTCGCTGCGAGCCCGACCGGCGTCCGCCACTCGGCGCGGCGCGGATCGATCCCGCGCACGATATCGTGGTAGAGCCGCTCCAGCGCACGCGTGACCGGGCCTGGGTGACCGTCGCCGATCGGGTACCGGTCGATCTCGCCGATCGGGGTGATTTCTGCCGCTGTTCCGCAGAGGAAGACCTCGTCAGCGACATAGAGTTCCGTCCGGTCGACCGGCCGTTCCTCGACGGCAAGACCGAGTTCGTCGCGTGCCAGCCGCAGCAGCGTATCGCGGGTGATGCTCTCCAGGATGCTCTGGGTGATGTCCGGTGTGACGAGTTTCCCGTCGCGGACGAGCATGAGGCAGGCACCCGGTGCTTCCGCTACCTTCCCCTGCAGGTTGAGAAGGATCGCTTGGTCGTAACCGTCCAGTTGTGCTTCCATCGCAGCCAGCTGGCCATTGCGATAGTTCGAGATGTTCTTGACGCGTGGCGGCATGACGTCGTCGCTGATGCGACGCCAGGAACTCACCTTGGCGCGTACGACCTTGCCAGACAGGAGGTGCGACGGCATCGGGCGCGTGGCGATGTACAGCCCGGCCTCTTCCGCGAAGCCGCTCAGCGTCTTCGGTCCAGCTGCCCGGTAGGCAACCGGCTGGATGTACGTGTCCTCGCGGCACTCGTTGTCGCGGAGAAGCTGCAGGATCGCCTCGGTGAGTTCCCCGATACTCCAGCGCGGTGCCAGGCGTACCAGGCGCATCGAGCGCAGCAACCGCTCCAGATGCTCGCGCAACCGGAAGACGTACGCTTCGCCAGTTTCGGGATTCCAGTAGGCGCGAATCCCCTCGAACACGGCACCGACCGTCGACCAGCCGAGTTCCGTCACGTGGACTGTCGCCTCTTCCCAGCGTACCTGCTGGCCATTCCACCAAAGATAACGGGGATGTGTCCCGCTCATCGTTCCCTCCTCGCCCCCGGTCACTCGTCTGACGACGGACACGTGTGCTCCCCACTCGGCGCAGGACCGCCGGTCATCGTAGCACACGCTCGCGCCCTGTCCAGTGACTCGGCCGCTCCCCGCTGCAGCCGATCGGATCGCGGATGAAACCGGTTGCGGCTCGACCGCGAAGCACACGAGGACTCGTCGCTAGCTGCCCCGGCTGCTCAGGGCAACGGCACTCAGAAAGCGGCTGAACGATCCATCCGGCCCGAGCAGTTCCCCGGTCGGCGTGCGCGGAAGCGTCACGACCCAGGGCTGCACGAGATAGGTCGCGACGGGATGACAGATCGGCAACAGGACGAACTCCTCTTGCGCGAGCCGTTCGCACTGCCGGTACGCGCCCAGTCGGCGGGTGAGCACGGTTTCGCCGCGAGCGAGCGCCAGCAAGCGATCCAGTGCGTCGCTCCGCCAGCGCAGTCCACGCAGTCTACGCCGCTCGCTGCTCAACAGCCATTCGTAGACGGCAGCGGCGTCGGGGAAGGGTAGCGACCACCGCCACCACAGCAGCTCGAACGTTCCCTCTTCGACAGCTCGCTCCCACTCGCGAGCAGCCAACCGAACGAGTTCGACTGGCACTCCCAAGTTGCTCGTGAGCTGCAGCGCGACGTCCTGCAGGATCGTTTCCTCGTCCGGGGAGCATTCGGCTGGCGCGGTGAGGCGCAGCGGGCGCGGATCGCTCGCCCGCACCCGTTGCCAGGCGAGGAAGGCCTCGAGCGGTGCGAAACGATGTGCTTCGGTCACACTGTCGTCTCGCACGTTCCCCGGGATTCCGGGCGGCACGAGCGAACTCGCTGGCTCGACCGCACCGTAGAGGAGCTGACGCAACCGGTCCCGATCGATCGCGCGACTGAGGGCGCGACGCAACTCCGGGTCATCCAAAGGGGCACCATCCGGCTGGATGACGAGAAACCAGGTCTCCGGCAGGATGCTCCGCTCCACGCGCTTCAAGAGCGCTTCTTCGCCGGTCACGCGAGGCAGCTCCTCATGCGGCACAGCTGCGAAGTCGACCTGCCCCCGATAGAAGGGGAGGAGTGGATCGGTCGACGCCGCGATCGTGACCGTGCAACTGTCCAGACTCGGTCGGTTCCAGTAGTGAGGATTCGCATTGACGGTATAGCCGGATCCTGGCTCCCAGCTCGCCAGGAAAAACGGGCCGTTGGAGACGCAACGTCCCGCTTCGGTCCACCGTGCTCCCCACCGCTCGACCGATGGCCGATGGGCCGGGAGCAACCCCGGTGTCCCGAGGATCCAGAGGAAGTAACCGGCTGGGCGCTCGAGCTCCACTTCGAGCGTCCACTCGTCCAAGGCGCGGACGGCGAGCTGTTCTGGGGGGAATCGGCCCTCGCGGACGGCCTTCCCGTTCCCGACGAGGTCCAGGAGGGACGCCTGGGGTGCTGGGCGGGCTGGATCGAGCATGCGCTGCCACGACCAGACGAAGTCGCTCGCCCGCACGGGATCACCGTTCGACCACCCACTGCGGTTGGAACGCAAAGAGAAGACATAGCGTGTTCCGTCCGCCGAGACCTCCCAGGCGGCTGCCCAGTCCGGTTGGACGCTGTAATCGGATGCCAGGCGAACCAGGCCGGCGAAGAGCTCCGGCTCGCCGCCGCAAGCGGCATCCGCATTGAAGTCGTGGCTCTTCGGCTCGTCGAGACGCAGTCGCACGAAGATCCGCGCCGCTGCTGGTGTCGGCGTCGGTCGCGGACTGGGCGTCGGGACGACTGTTACGAGAGTGGGCATGGGCGTGGGGGTGAGCGGTCGCTGCGGCGGTGTCGGCGAGGGGAGCGGTGTCGCGTCGCTGGCGGTCACGGTCGTCGGGGGCGTGGCCTGGTTCCGGCGGCACGCAGCCAAGAGCGACCCGTAGGAAAGCCACAGCAGTCGCCGGCGCGTCAGAGAGAGCCGAAGGGCTCGGTCGAGGCTGGTTCGTCCGCCCACACGGCGGCTCCCTTACGGATCAGGGCAAGCGAATCTCGGCTCCCGCCTGCTCGCCAGCGAGGAAGGCGCGGGCAGCCGCACCGTAGAGCCCGGTATCGTCACCGAGGGCCGAGAGCCGCAGCTCGGTATGCTCCACGATGTAGTGAATCGCATAGACCGGCAACCAACGCCGCAACGGGTCGATCAGAAGCTCCCCGGCGCGAGCAACGCCGCCACCGATGACGATCATCTCGGGATCGAACACGTTGACCAGACCAGCCAGCCCGACGGCCAGTGCCCGGGCGGCCTGCTCCAGGATCGCTCGTGCCCCTGCGTCGCCGGCTCGCGCCGCTTCCACCACATGGGCGGCAGTCACCGGGCCATCCCCCGCCAGTTCCCGCAGAAGCTCGGAACGCCCGGAGTTGCGCAGGGTCTCGCCGTCGCGGGCCAGTGCCCAACCGCCGATGTATGCCTCGACGCAGCCCACCCCGCCGCAATGGCAGCGCGGCCCGGTCGGATCGACCGGCAGGTGCCCGACTTCGGTGCCGAGCCCGCGCACCCCTTCGATCAGCTGACCATGGGCGATCACGCCGCCCCCGACGCCGGTGCCCAGCATCAGATGCACGAGGTGCCGACATCCCTTGGCGGCACCGAAGAGCGCCTCTCCGAGTGCTGCCCCGTTGCCATCGTTTCCCAAGATCACCCGGCGCCCGAGTCGTTCTTCCAACATCTGGCGGAGCGGGACGCGTTGCCAACCGACCAAGTTGGGGGCGAAGAGCACGACGCCGGTCGCTGGCTCGAGCGGCCCGGGTGCCACGACGCCGACCGGGACCGCGCGATCGACGCCAGCATCCGCCGCGACTTCGTCGACCAACCGCACGATCCGCTCGACGACCGCGACGACGCCATCGCGCGCCCCGGTCGCGGTCTGGCGGTGGAAAGCCAGCGTGCCGTCGCGCCGGACGAGCGCGGCACGCAGGTTGGTCGCTCCGAAGTCGACCGCGAGGACAGCGTCCATCCCGCACCTACCGAGGAGTCGGATCGAAGAAGCGGTATCGCAACAAGGTCGCAAGGACCGTCAGGCTGTCGCGCCAGGTGATCTTCTTTCCTTCCCAATACTCGCGGCCGTTGTAGGAAATGGGTACTTCATAGATCCGGTAGCCGCGCCGGAGGATCTGAGCGGTGATCTCGGGATCGAATCCCCAGCGATCGCTGCGCAGCCGAAGCTGACGCGCGACCTCGGCGGTGAAGACTTTATAGCCCGTCTCCATGTCGGTCAGCGTCGTATCGTACAGCAGGTTGGCGACGAAGGTGAGGAAAAGGTTGCCGACCCAGTGCCAGAAGTACATCGCCTTGTGCTCGCCCAAAAAGCGCGACCCGTAGACGACCTGTGCCCGTCCCTCCGCGATGGGGCGCAAGAGCCGCGGATAATCGCGCGGGTCGTACTCCAGGTCGGCATCCTGAACGATGAGCACGTCTCCGGTCGCTGCCTCGAGCGCTGACCGGATCGCTGCACCCTTGCCGCGATTGACCGGGTGCAGGATCAAGACCAGATCGCGCGCGCGACTCGCTTCTTCCTTCAAGTACTCGCGTGTGCCGTCGGTCGAGCCATCGTCCACGACGACGAGCTCGCGCTCGTATGGGAGTTCGACCGCACGGACGCGGCGGAGGACCTCGCCGATCGTGCGCGCTTCGTTGTAGACCGGTATGAGGATCGACAGCCGGCGGATCGCTCGGGGTTCGTCCATCCCGCTCCTCCGCTCGCTTCACAGGATGAACTTGCTCAGATCCTCGTCCGCCACGATGGTCCCGACGCGCTGGCGCACGTAGTCGGCATCGATGTGGACCGTCTGTCCGGCAAGGTCCGGCGCGCGGAAACTGATCTCCTCGACGACTTTTTCCATGATCGTCGCCAGCCGCCGCGCTCCGATATCTTCTGCCCGGCTGTTCACCAGTGCAGCGAGCCGTGCCACCTCGCGCAGGCCATCTTCGGTGAACGCCAGCTCGACCCCCTCGACCCGCAGGAGTTCGCGGTACTGCCGGGTCAGCGCATTCTCCGGCACGGTGAGGATGCGATAGAGATCGTCCTCGGTCAAGCGCTGCAGCTCGACGCGGATCGGAAAGCGCCCCTGCAGCTCCGGAATGAGATCGGAGGGGCTGGCATTGTGGAAGGCACCGGCGGCGATGAACAAGATGTGGTCGGTGCGCACTGGTCCGTAGCGCGTCATCACGACCGAGCCCTCGACGATCGGCAAGAGGTCGCGTTGCACTCCCTCCCCGGAGACGTCGGGACCGTATTCTCCGTCTTTGGTGATCAACTTGTCGATCTCGTCGATGAAGACGATCCCGCTCTCCTCGGCTCGCTTGATCGCCGCTTCGACCACCGCATCGAAGTCGACCAACCGCTGCGCTTCTTGCTGGGTCAGGATGCGCTGGGCCTCGCGCACGGAAACGCGCCGCGTTCGCCGGCGTGCCTGGAGCGACTCCAGGAGATCGGCGACCGTTTCTTGGAACTCGTCCAGATCGACACCGCCGTTCTCGGCATACGGCGTGACGAAGAGCTCGAATTCGCTCTCCAGATCGAGCTCGATCGTTTCGTCTTCCAGGCCGTCGCGGGAGAGCAAGTCGAGCAGGCGACGCCGCTCGCGGGCCATCCGCCGCTCGCGCTTTCGTCGCTCCTCTGGCGCCTCTTCGTCCGACTCGGCCTCCGCTTCCGACCCCTGTCGCTTGGCCCGCCGGCGCTCGCGCTGCTCGACCAGGATATCGACCAGCCGCTGCAATGCGGCGCGGGATGCTTCCTCGCGGACCGCCTCGAGTCGCTCGCCGTGCAGCGAACTGATGCTCACTTCGACCAGTTCACGGACGATCGACTCGACGTCGCGGCCGACATAGCCGACCTCGGTGAACTTGGTCGCCTCGACCTTCACGAACGGTGCATCGACGAGTTGCGCGACGCGCCGAGCGATTTCCGTCTTTCCGACGCCGGTCGGACCGATCATCAAGATGTTCTTCGGGACGATGTCGCGCCGGACTTCCGCGGGCAGTTGCTGCCAGCGCCAGCGGTTCCGAATCGCGATGGCGACGGCCCGCTTGGCCTCCTCTTGCCCGACGATGTACCGATCGAGCTCAGCGACGATCTCGGCTGGAGTGAGGGGTATGGTACCGCGTTCAGGACGGACGCTCGTCGTCATGCGTGTGCTCATCTTCACCATGCTCGGGTGGTGCGGTGAGGATCGTCACCGCGTGATTGGTATAGACACAGAGATCGGCGGCCACCTCCATCGCGGCGCGAGCGATCTCCGCTGCACTCATGCGGGTATGGCGCAGGAGCGCGCGAGCCGCCGCCGCTGCGTAGGGTCCTCCCGTGCCGATCGCGGCGACGCCGTCGTCCGGCTCGATGACGTCTCCGTCCCCGGAGATCATCAAGAGCTGGCGGGGATCGGCGACCAGAAGCTGGGCCTCCAGTCGTCGCAAGTAGCGATCGGTCCGCCACTCCTTGGCCAGCTCGACCGCGGCACGGCGCAAGTCACCATCGGTGGTCCGCAGATGCTGCTCGAATTTCTCGAACAAGGTCAGGGCATCAGCGACCGCACCGGCGAAGCCGGCCAGTACCTTACCCCCGGCGAGCGCGCGGATCTTGCGGGCGCGCTGCTTGAGCACCACGTCGCCAGCCGTCACCTGGCCGTCTCCGGCGATCGCGACCCGGCCATCCCGGAGAACACCCAGGATGGTCGTTCCGTGCCGCACCGCGCTCTCGCGCACGCTCGCTCCCTCCTGCGGCCGGGGTGGCCGTCGACCATTCAAGTATACCCTCGGATCAGGCTTCGACCGGTGCCGTCTCCTCAGCTGGCCGGTAGCTGCACGACGAGCAGCGTACGCTTTCCTGGCCTCGCCGCACGCTCACCACCAGCACGCCCCCGCACTGCGGGCACCGTTCCCCAGTCGGCCGCTCCCAGCTGGCGAAATCGCAGTCGGGATAGCGGCTGCAGCCATAGAAGGTCCGGCCCTTCCGGCTCCGCCGGACGACGATCTCGCCCTCTCCGCAGTGCGGGCAGCGCACGCCGACTTTCTCCAGGAGCGGACGCTTGTTCTTGCATTCCGGGAAGCCGGAGCAGGCGAGGAACCGGCCGAACCGGCTCTCCTTGATCACCATCGGTCGGCCGCAGAGTTCGCAGAGTTCGCCGCTCGGCTGGTCCGCGAGCCGGATCCGCTCGATGGTCTGCTCGGCTTTCTCTACCTGGCGGTGGAACGGCTCGTAGAACTCCCGGACGACTGGAACCCAGTCGCGCTCTCCCGCGGCGATCTCGTCGAGTTCCTCTTCCAAGCGGGAGGTGAAGCCGACATCGACCACGTCCGGGAAATGTTGGACGAGGAGATCGGTTACCAGCATACCGAGTTCGGTGGGGACCAGCTTGCGATCCTCGACGACGACGTAGCGGCGCTGCTTGAGCGTTTCGATCGTCGGCGCGTAGGTGCTCGGCCGACCGATCCCCAGTTCCTCCAGTGTCTTGACCAGCGTCGCCTCGCTGTAGCGGGGCGGCGGCTGGGTGAAGTGCTGCTCCGGCCGGACGGCGAGCAGGCGCAAGACCTGGCCACTGGCGAGTGGTGGAAGCGGCCGCTGGTCCAGTTCGTCGACCTCGTCCTCGTCGCGCTCCTCCCGGTAGACGACGAGGAACCCCGGGAAGCGGACGACCGAGCCCGTTGCCCGCAGGAGATACGGAGCATCGGCACCGACCATCGGCCCGGCTGCGATCTCGACCGTCACGGTGTCGTAGATCGCCGGTGCCATCTGGCTCGCGATGAACCGCTCCCAAATGAGCCGGTAGAGCTGGTACTGGCGCGGCGTGAGATACGGGCGTACCGACTCCGGATCGCGCGCCGGGTCAGTCGGCCGGATCGCTTCGTGCGCCTCCTGTGCCCCTTTCGCCTTCTTGGCATACACCGGTGGGCGCTCGGGCAGGAAGTCGGCTCCCCACCGGGCTGCGATCACCTCGCGGGCCCGTTGCTGCGCTGATGCGGCTACCTGCGTCGAGTCGGTCCGCATGTAGGTGATGAGGCCGACACTGCCCTCGGGCCCGAGTTCCACTCCCTCGTACAGTTGCTGGGCCAACTGCATGGTCAGGCTCACCGGGAAGCGCAACTTGCGCCCGGCCTCCTGCTGCAGCGTGCTGGTGGTGAAGGGTGGCGCGGGACGACGCTGCTTCTGCCGCTCCTTGACCGAAACCACCCAGTACTGCGCGGCTTCGAGTTCGCGGGCGACCGCGCGCGCCGCTTCCTCGTTCGGCAGGTCCGGCTTCTCGCCCCGCACCCGGACCAAGGCTGCGGCGAAGGGGACCGGTTCCTGCGCACCGTTCCCGAGCGGGGCGAGATCGACCTCGATCGTCCAGTATTCCTGGGGGACGAAGGCCTGAATCTCCCGCTCGCGGTCCACGACCAAACGCAAGGCGACCGATTGGACGCGCCCCGCGGAGAGACCGCTCTTGACCTTGCGCCAGAGGAGCGGACTGATCTCGTACCCGACCAGTCGATCGAGCACGCGCCGGGCCTGCTGGGCATTGACCAACCGCATATCGATGCCGCGCGGATGGGCGAGCGCTTCCCGGATCGCCTCCTCGGTGATCTCGTGGAAGACGATCCTCCGCATCGGCTTGTCGTGGGCCTGCGTCGCCTCGATCAGATGCCAGGCGATCGCCTCGCCCTCCCGGTCCGGATCGGTCGCCAGGATCACCTCGCGCGCCCGTTGCACGCTCTCCTTGAGGTCCTTGACGACCGGCAGCTTCTCCTTGAGGACCGTGTAGGTCGGTTGGAAGTCGTGCGCGACGTCGACCCCGAGCTTGCTCTTCGGCAAGTCGCGCACGTGCCCCATCGATGCCTTCACGGCATACCCTGGTCCGAGGAAACGACCGATCGTCCGCGCCTTGGCTGGCGACTCGACGATGACCAACGCTTCACCATCGGCACGACTGGTGCCGCGCGTCGTCTTCCTCGCTGTCGTCTCGCTCGTGGCCGCTGTCGTCTTCTTCGTCTTCGTCTTTTTCGTCGTCTTCGCTGCCATCGTCCCCCTCTACCGATTTTCGGCAGGCCCGGCGCTCGGCACCAGATCAGAGCAGGTCCTGCCGGCCGAGCTGCTCGAGTCGTCGCACGATCTCCCGCACCTCTTGGGCGCGGGAGCGATGGGCGACGAGCAGGACGTCGTCGGTATCGACGACCACGAGGTTCTCTACCCCGAGCGTCACCACCATCCGACGGCCGCCATAGATGAGCGTAGCACGCGTGTCGAGCCCGAGATGCTCGCAACCGAGAACGACCGACTCGTCGGCATCATCGGCGAGGAGCTGGGCCAGACCGTGCCAATCCCCGAGATCAGCCCACCCGAACTCGGCCGGAACGACTGCTACCTGATCAGCGCGCTCCATGATACCGTGGTCGATCGTGATCTCCGGAATCCGCGGCCAATGCTCCTGCAAAGACTGTTGTCCCTCCGGCGCGTCCCAACCGGCCGCGATCGCCGCGAGCGGCGCATAGACCTCCGGCAGCAAGCGCCGCAAGGCATCGAGAAAGACGTCGACGCGCCAGAGGAACATGCTCGCATTCCAACAGTATTCCCCGGAGCGGACGTACTGCTCAGCAGTGGCACGATCCGGCTTCTCCTTGAACTGTCGGACGCGATGGACGGTCAGTCCCTCGGCCACGAGGAGCGGCTCTCCCAGGCGGATATAGCCGTACCCAGTCTCCGGGTACCGCGCCGGGATCCCGATCGTCACCAGATATCCTTCGCTGGCAGCGCGCAGGCCGGCGCGGACAGCCCGCCGGAACCCTTCCGGATCGGCCACGTAATGATCGGCCGCGAAGGAGCCCATGAGGGCACTAGGAGCGCGCCGGGCGATCAGGAAGGCAGCCAAGCCGATCGCTGGACCCGTGCCGCGCGGCGCTGGCTCAGCGATGATCTGCTCGGCGGCCAGCTCCGGCAGCTCGCCGTGCACGGCCGCGACATGCGCTGCCCCCGTCACCACGAAACAGTGGTGCGGTGCGACGAGCGGCCGAACCCGCTCCCAGGTCGCGCGCAGCATCGAGGCTGGTCCTGGGATCGGCAGAAGGAACTTGGGTCGGTTGCGCCGGCTGGCTGGCCACAGCCGCGTGCCGCTCCCACCAGCCGGGATGACTGCCCACATCATCGCCTGCCTCCTCTCGCCAGCACGGGAGAAGCCAGCGCATAGTGCTGGGCCCCGAGATGCGTCACGATCCCCTCGAGCTGGAGCTCCAGGAGCAGCGCGCTCAGCTGCGCGATGCCCATGCCCAGTTCAGCAGCCAGCTCGTCGATGTGCTTCGGCTCGGGCCCCAGTGCGGCGACGACCGGCCGAGCACGCTCGGGGACCACTGGTGCGGCCGGCAGCGGCAGTTGGCGCACCGCGAGTTGCAGGTCTTCCAGGATCTCTCGAGCCGAGCCGACCGGTGTCGCGCCCTCGCGAAGCAAGCGCAGGATGCCAGCAGTGCCCGGCGAAAAGATCGGACCGGGGACGGCGTAGACCGATCGGTTCTGGTCGAGTGCGAAGCTGGCCGTGATCAGGGCACCGCTCCGCTCCGGCGCTTCGATCACCACGACACCCGCGGAGAGCCCGCTGATGATCCGGTTGCGCACGGGAAAGTTTCCGGCATAAGGCGGCGTTCCCGGCAGGAACTCGGTCACCAGTGCTCCCTGCTCGGCGATGCGCAGGGCGAGCGCGCGGTGCTCCGGCGGATAGACGACGTCGATCCCGGTCCCGAGGACCGCGATGGTCTGGCCGCCTGCCTCGAGCGCCGCTTCGTGCGCGACCCGATCGATGCCGCGGGCGAGCCCGCTCACCACCGTCACGCCTGCCTCGGCCAACGCAGTCGCGAACGTCGCGGCGACTTGGATTCCGTACGGCGAGGCCTGGCGCGTCCCGACGAGAGCGACGGCCGGAGCATCGGCCGGCGGAAGGGTGCCCCGCAGGAAGAGCGCCAGCGGCGGGCTGGCGATCTCCCGCAGGAGCGGGGGATAGTCCTCGTCCGGATAGACGATGACGCGCGCACCTGCCTGTCGGGCCTGGGCGAGGATCTTCTCGGGCAGCCCGGCTCGTCGCGCCGCGACCAGCCGTGCCAGCGGGCCGTCCGGCAGGCCGAGGGTGCGCAGCTCCGCTTCCGGTGCTTGCCACGCGGCGAGCGCGCTCCCAGTGTGCGCGATCACGCGCTCGAGTCGTCGGAGACTGATTCCTTCCACCGCATGGAAGCCGAGCCAAGCTGCGCGCTCGTCCACCCCGCGCCTCCCGAACGTGTGCCGAATCCTACCAGCCGCCCGGTCGCCACGTCGATGCCGGATCGTGCCCGAACCTTGGTACACTTCTCGATCAGGAGGGGGATGTGGCGACCATCCTGCTCGTCGAAGACGACGACACACTGCGAGCGACGATCCGTTACAACCTCGAGCGGGAGGAGCATACGGTCATCGCGGTCGACGATGGTCGAGCGGCGCTCGAGCAGGCAGCCTGCGCCCGTCCCGACTTGGTCATTCTGGACATCATGCTGCCGGGTCTCGACGGCTTCCAAGTCTGCCGCCTGCTGCGCGAGCGGAGCACCGTGCCGATCCTCATCCTGACGGCTCGCGACGGCGAGGTCGACCGCGTCCTCGGACTGGAGCTGGGTGCCGACGACTACCTCACCAAGCCGTTCTCGATGCGCGAACTGATCGCCCGCGTCAAGGCGCTCCTCCGGCGCCGCGAGCTTTTGGCCCGCGAACTGGCGGCCGGCTCGTCGCCCGCGATCCTGGAGATCGGTCCGCTGCGGATCGATCTCGAGCAGCGGCGGGTCTGGCGCGATGGGCGCGTGGTCGCGCTCAAGCCGCGCGAGTTCGACTTGCTCGCCTACCTGGCCCGGCACCGGGAGCGCGTCTGCCGCTCCGAGGAACTGCTCCGGGCGGTCTGGGGCTACGAGACGTTCGGTGACTTCCGCACGCTGGCCGTGCACGTGCATGGGCTGCGGGAAAAGCTCGAGGACGATCCGCGCCATCCGCGGCTGATCGAGACGGTTCGGGGCATCGGCTATCGCTTGACGGTGCGCTCGCCACAAGCGACACGCCGCTGATGGTCATCGCTCCGTCACGATTTCCGCCTGTGCGCTCGGTACGCTCCGCTCGAGGGTAGCCAGCGATGCTCACGCTCTTCCTGGCCACCGTTCTCGCCTTCGCTGCCGGTGCGCTCGTCGCGCTGCTCTGGCAGCGTCACCGGTCGGGCACCGAGCTGAGCCGGGTGCTCGCCCAGCTCCGTCGCGAGCATCCGACGGTCGGCCCGCTCCAGCGACCGCTCCTCGACGGGCAGTCGTTGGAGAGCTTGCGGTTCCTGCTCGACGATGCGCTCCGCTTCCTGGAGCGCGAGCTGGAAGGGGCTTCGGCCCGGCAGAGCCAGCTGGCTGCTCTCTTCGATCACCTGAGCGATGGTGTGGTCCTCGTCGCTCCGGATGGACAAGTGGTGAGCCTGAACCGGGCTGCGCGCGAGCTCCTCCCTGGCGGCCGGAGCGAGGCGCTGGGGCGCTCCTATGCGGAAGTCCTGCGCGACTACGAGCTCAACGAGATGGTCGCCAGCGCGTTGGCTGGCGCGGCGCCGACGACCGGACGCTTCGTCGAGCTCGGTCGACCGCGCCGGAGCGTCCAGGCCCAGGTTTCCGTCCTCCAGGGTGCCGATCGCCCGCTGGTGACGCTCGTCCTGCGGGACATCACCGAGCTCCGCCGCACGGAGACGATCCGTCGCGACTTCGTCGCCAACGTCTCGCACGACCTGCGGACGCCGCTGGCGGCTCTGCAGGCCTTGGTGGAAACGCTCCTGGACGGAGCGTTGGCTGACCAGGCGGTCGCCGAGGACTTCTTGCGACGCATCGCCGTCGAGGTGGAGCACATGACGCGCCTGGTGAACCAGCTCTTGGAACTGACCAAGGCCGAGAGCGGCCAGCTGCAGCTCGCGCGTGTCCCGACCGATCTCGCCGAGCTGGCCCGCGCGACGCTCCGCCGCTTCGAGCCGCGGGCCGCCAGCAAAGGGATCGCGCTCACCCAGCAGGCCGCGCCGGATCTTCCGCCGGTCGCCTGCGATCCGGAGCGGATCGGCCAAGTGCTGGCCAACCTCCTGGACAACGCGCTCAAATTCACGCCGGCGGGGGGGCGGATCACGGTCGAGATCACCGCCGATGCGCGGGAAGCCATCGTTCGCGTCCGCGACACCGGGCCAGGGATCCCTGCCGACGAGCTCGATCGGGTCTTCGAGCGGTTCTTCAAGGGAGACCGGGCGCGGAGCGGGGGCGGCAGCGGGCTGGGGCTGGCGATCGTCAAGCACCTCGTCCAGTTGCACGGTGGACGGGTGTGGGCGGAGAGTCCGCCGGGAGGCGGCGCGATCGTCGGCTTCGCGCTGCCGCTGCAACGGCACTGAATGCAACAGGATCGCCACACACGCCGGCTGCAGAGCGCGTATCGTTCCCGACGGAAACGAATGACGCATACCTCGCGCAGCCCCGTACTCCTCCTCACGTTCGGGCGGTGCCGCCCCCCACCGGCATCGCCCGCTTCTCTGTGTCGCGCCTCGCGTCCCTTCCTGAAACCACTCGACCCCTTCCCGCGTCTTCTCATTGGAGGGTCGGAAGCACCGGCGCGTCAGCGACCCTGGTCGCTCCGGTGTTTGCCGGAGGCGGAGCCTGCTCGACCAGGGCAGTCTCCGGTACACTCCTCCTCGCCGAAACGGTCGGACGCACGGAAAGGGGGTTCACCATGCAGACCGGACGACGACCGTCGCGGCTCTGGCGCGTCCTTCTGGCACTGGCGCTCGCAGCCAGCAGCCTCGCAGCGCTCCTGCCGGGCGCGCGAGCGGCTGCGCCGCTCAGCGAGCAGCAGGCGCGCGTCACGCTGGCAGCCGTCTACAACGCCGAGACGTTGCCCGGCGGCTTCGGTCCGCTCTGGAGCACCGTCGTCGTGCAGAATCTGGAGGCGCTCCCGATCCAGATCCGCCTGCGCAACCAGCGGATCGGTGGGACGAGCCGCGGCCCTTACACGTTGGCACCGCGGGCCACTCGCACGTTCACGGCGGCCGAGCTCGCCGGACTCGGTCTGGTGCCGACCGGTGGGAGCGCGGGGCTGGTGATCGAGGCCGAGTTCCCCGACACGAGCCGCTCCATCCTGAGCGAGCTGGGGATCTGCACGCTCGCCTGCAACCCGGCGATCAGCGTCGTCGCCAAGCATGCTGGGCCGAGCGCGCTCGGCAACGACCTGCGGAGTTCGAGCGCCTTCCAGTTCGTTTCCGGCGCGACCGGGACGCGCGACGACGACTGGGACGCGGCGAACCAGGGGCGCAACTGGGTCCTCCCGGTCGTCCAGACCAACTCCGGTTGGAACACGGTCCTCAAGATCGCCAACCTGCGCAACCAGCAGAACCAGGTCACGGTGACGCTCGGGCGCGCGCGGGGCGTCATCGCCGGGAACGCGAGCTATACGCTCACCCAGACGCTGGCGGCGGGCGAGACGTGGACGCTGGATCTCGGCAGCGTCGTGCCGCCCGAATGGGTCGGTGCCGCCTTCGTCGATGCCCAGCTGGCTGGTGTGGCGGTGGTCGCCGAGCGGTACAAGCCGTCCTGGCGCATGCTCTTGACGAACGAGGGAGTGCCGCGCACGAGCGCGAGCACGCGCTATGCCCCGATCGTCTTCCGCGAGTACAACAACTGGAATACCGGGATCACGCTGGTGAACCTGGATCCGTCCAACACCAACACGCTGACGCTGACCTATTACGACCGCAACGGCATCGCCCAGGTGGTGCCGCCCGAACTCTCCACGATCACGCTCCAGCCGGGGGAGAGCGCCTTCATCTATCGTCCGGACATCAGCGCCGCCCCGAGCCTCGATCCGGCACGGGTCAACGCGGTGGTCATCAGCGGGCAACGCCCGTTCGCGGCCGCGGTGGACGAGGTCAAGTATCTGGCTGGTCCGGGCCAGGGGCAGGCGATGAGCTACATCGCGCCCGCTGCGCCGGACGTCGCGGGCAGCAAGCAGAGCCGGTCGGCTGCCGAGACGCAGGCGCGCACGGCCGGACAGGTCACTGGCCGGGCCTGGTTCACCCACAGCCTGGCCCTGCCGCTCTTCCAGGTCGGTGACGCTACCGGGCAGGGTGACACGAGCGGGTTCACGCTCTTCAATCCCACCGGTCGCCAGCAACTGGCCAACGTGCTGATCCTGAGCGCCAACGGCGCGCCGGTCGCTCCCAGCCAGGTGGGAACGAACGAGAACCCGGTGCTCGTCGCCGTCCCGGCCGGCGGCTACGCGGTCATCTATCCCTATCCCAGCGATTTCGGCACGACCTTCGCCAGCGTGCCCCGCACCTTCACCGGCACGGCCCTCGTCGGCGTGACTGACGGCGCCGGGAGCGGTACCGGCTTCCTCGTCGGCATCTCCAACCTGGTCAACTACCAGGTCGCGGGTGACGGCTCGGGCGTCTTCGTCCTCGCCCCGACCCGTCATCCGGCGCTGACCCTCGGGAACTTCGCGCTGCGTCTCGAGCCGACCGTGACGCTCGCGGTCATCAATCAGTCGGCCACGTTGGTGGCGACACTGACGGCGGGCGACACCCGGCTCGAGGGCCGTACCATCCGCTTCCGGGTGAGCAGCGAGGGAACCCCCGATCCGACGAGCGGCGTGGCCGCGACGGACAGCGACGGGCGCGCGTCCTTCACCTTCACCAACGGCACGGCCGACCGGACCAACACGGTCACCGCCTGGTGGGACCTGAACGGTAACGGCGAACAGGACGCGAGCGAGCCGGCCGATACGAGCCAGGTGAGGTGGGTGAGCAGCCTGAGCGGCACCCTCTCGATCAGCGGGTTGACGGGCGGTCCGGGCACGTACCAAGTGGCCGAGGGAGACCTCGCCGGCACAGCCACGAAGACGGCCCAAGTCAGCTGCGACCTCGACCCGAACGCGCCGACCGGTGTCCCGCTCCTGCTCCGCTTCACCAGCACGGGTGGTGCGACCGCGCGCTGGAGCGGTCAGCCGACGGCGGGCACGTCCGGCACGGCTGCCGTGACCACCAGCGGCGCGAACAACGTGGCGACGGCGAACCTGATCCTGGTCGATGGGAACGCCGGTAACACCTACACGGTCGCGTGCTACCTCGACTACGGTGCGACCGGCGTCTTGGAGAGCGGTCTCGACGTCCTGCTCGATACGGCGACGATCGAGGTGACCAACTGACGCGACGGCGCGCAGCCGCCCCGGGGTCGCGGCCCCGGGGCGGTTTGCTCGCCCGGCACGCTCGGCTACAATCGCGCCGGGAGCGCAGGATGCGCTGTGGCGACAAGTCGATGGAGCGGGAGAGGAGCAGCACGCGATGGCAACCGCACAGCGCCGGTCGTCCGCCCTCTGGGACTATGCGGCAGCCCTGGTGATGGTCCTCGGCCTGTGGTTGGCCGCCTCGCCTTACGTGATTCCGGACGCCTGGCTCTACGACGTGACGCGGCTGAGCGCCACCTTCTTCGGCGGTTGTATCGTCATGTTCGCCATCGCCGAACTGGCGCTTTCGCCAGGGCTCCGCTGGGTGGGACTGGCCAACGTGCCGATCGGTCTGTGGATCGCTGTCGCCCCCTTCGTGAGCGGCGAGACTGCCGTCCCGGCGATGGTGACCAGCATGGTCGTCGTCGGCATCGCGGTCGCGGTCCTGAGCCTTGCCAGCGTCGTCTTGGCCCGCCGCTGATCGTGCCGCGCCGGCGGCGCGGCGGGCGAGGCCGCGCCTCGCCCCTACACCGGTTCGCCGGCGCATCCCGAGTGCGGCACACGCGGGCGACGGTCGGGTGGTCTGCCCCGTCCTGTAGGGGTCAGGCGGTGCCTGACCCGTCCGGCCCGCCAGGGTCGGAACCGCGCCGAGCCGCCGACGCTGGACGGTGCCGACTGTCGCCGGCATCCAGCGCGCGGCGCGGTCAGCCGAGCGTCGCCGGGTCGGCGAGGTCGTAGAAGATCAGCCCTTGCGGGAGCTTCGGGAAGAAGTACGTCGTCTTGGGCGGGAAGAGCCGGCCAGCCTGCGCCCAGGCCAGCACGGTCGCCAGCGGGGTAGGGCGCACCAGGACCGCCAGGAGCGCCCGTCCGTCCCGCACGGCCTGGGCGGCGGCGTGCGCATCGGGCGTATAGTCGACCACCTGCTCGATCGTCTTTTCCTCCAGTCCACAGACGTGCCGGAGCAGGAGGGTATCGACCAGGACGGCATCAGGTTCGTCGTCGGGCATTGTCGGTAGGACCAGCTCGAGGAGCTGGCGCTCCTGGAGGAGCAGGACGCGCGGCTGTGGCGCCTGCGCGAGCTGGGCGGCGAGCGCGGCCGCTTCCGCCGGCGAGGGGGCCGCGCGTACCGCGACGATCCGCGCATGGCGCGCCAGATGGGCGCGCAGCGTCTCCCAGTCGCCGGGCAGCCAGCGGACCAGCCGGTGGATCGCCCGCACAGCGAGCGCCGGATCGGCCGCATCGACCACGTGGACCGGCACCCAGGCAGCGGGATGGTCGAGTGCACCGGCGACCTGCAGGTCGCGGGCGTAACGGAGGGCGGCTGCGAAGCGGTGATGCCCATCGGCGATGACCAACGGCCGGCTGGCGGCCAGCGCCGCGAGTTCCTCGGCGGCTGGACCCGTCACCCGCCACAGCGCCTGTTGCTCGGCGCCGCTCGCCTGCTCCCACAGCGGCGCGTCGCCCGCGATGCTGGCCTCGAGCGCCTGCCGCAAGGTCCCGTCGCCGGCCCACACGGCGTAGACGGCCCCGGCGTGGGCGCGGACGGCGGCGAGTTGGCGCAACCGTCGCTCCACCAGCTCCCGGTTCGTCCCCTCGTGCGGCAACAGCCGCGCGGTGGCATCGGGGGCGAGCGAGGCCGCCAGGAAGACGCCGAGGCGCGTGGCGATTTGCCCGTCCAGCCGGAAGCGGTGCGCGTAGACGTAACAGGCGGGCTCCGCGTCGCGCGCCAGGATCCCCAGCGCGCGCCAGGCTCGATACTGGGTGGCGGCGCGCTGGAACGAGTACCCATCGGCATCGGGGACCTCGAGATGCAAGCAGTGGTAGGGGTGGCGCGCAGCCAGGGCGGCCGCCTGCTCGGCCGTCGGCACGTCGTCGGGCGGGCCGAGCACCGCGGCCAGGTCGCCGACCCGTTCGAGGTCGTAACGGACGGCGCGGAACGGCCGCAGCGAGCGCGTTCGGCCGTGCGCTCGCTCGGACGCTCGTTCCGGCCGCGACCCGGTCACCACTGCCTCGTCGCGCGCTCAGGAGCGTTGCGCCTGCAGGGCAGCCAGTTGGGCGAGCACCGGTTCGTCGTCCTCTTCCGCGCCCAGCAGCACCAGCACGACGGCCTCGGGAGCCGGGTCCGTCTCGGCCAGTGCTTCTTCGGGGGAGGGGACATAGCGGTCGTCGCTCCAGTGGCCGGGGCGCTCGGGGTGGTAGGTCTCCACCAGCCAGGTGCGGCTGACGATGGCGTTGCTGCCCAGCTTGCGCCGCGCGCGCTCCTGGTAGCGGTCGATCCGCCCGTCGGGGTGGAGGACGAACAGTTCGACGACTCGTCGTCCCTCGTGGCGCCCGCGGTGGAGGATCTGCTGCCCGGTCGCCTCGTCCAGTTCCCGCGCTGGCTGACCACGCTCGGTCTTCAGGAAGTACCGCACGGTCGTTCCTCCTGGTCGGCACGCGTTCGCGCGCAGCGGTCGAGACGCGCTGCAGAACACAAGTGTACCGCGTGTTCTTCACCGTCTCGCCGACGATGACCGCGCGAGGACGAGCCGGTAGAGCTGGTCGTGGCGCGCGGCGATCCGTTCCCAGGCGAAGACCGGGGCGATGGCGCGCGCCCCGGCCCGCAGGTGCTCCCGTCGGGCCGGATCGGCCGAGAGCTCGGCGAGCGTCGTCGCGAGGGCGATCGGATCGCCGGGTGGGACGAGCCGGAGGTGCTCACCGTCGCGGAGCGGCCGCAGCCGCGCCGGATCGGGCGGTGCGGTCGTCACGACGGCGGCACCGCAGGCGAGCGCAGCGATCAGCGTACCGTTGCGCAGCGAGGCACCCTGCCGGAAGGGGAGAACGACGAGATCGGCTGCCGCCAAAAGGTCGGCCACCTCCTGGGCGGGGCGATAGCCGAGGTCGCGCACCGGGAGCGCCTGGACCGGCGCAGCGCTGGAGGGAGCGCTCGCTCGACGTCCCTCCGTGTCCGGCCGCTCGCCTCCCACGAGGACCAAGGGCGGCCGGGGTTCCGGCAGGCGGGCCAGCGCGGCCAGCAGCGTCGCCAGTCCTTTCTCCGGTTGCCGGAAGCCGAAGAAGACGAGCAGCGGCTGCTCGGGGGGCAGACCGAGCCGCTGACGGACGGCCAGGGGGTCCCGCGGTGCCGGCAGGTTGGAGCCGATCGGGATGCGCCAGAGCCGGGCGCTCGCCACGCCCCAGCGGCGGAGGACCGATTCGTCCTCCGGATTCGTCACCACGACGGCCATGCTCGTGCGCGCCAGCAGGCGCAGCGCCAGCTGGCGCAGCGGGCCGGCCTTCGGGAAAAGATAGGGGACGCGGAGATCGTGGAAGGTGGTCACGACCGGCAACGGCCGGGCCAGCAGCGGGAGCAGGAGCGGGGCTCCCCGCAGCGCGAAGGCCCCGGCCTGATACTGCAGATGCAGCAGGCGCGGCGGCTCGCGTTCCCACAGGCGACGCCGGAACCGGACCAGCGACCGGAGGCTCCAATCGGGGAGCTCCTCGCGGACCGGGGGGCCCTCGTCCGCCCGGTGCGGGAGCGGACCGGTCGCCACCGCGACCGACCAGCCCAGCGCGCCGAGCGCCGCGCCGAGCCGCTGCGTGTAGGCGCCGACACCGCCGCGCAGCGGGGGATACTCACCGGTGACGAACAGCACCTGCCCGGCCATGGCGGACCGCTCAGCGACGGGTCGCCCACGACCGGACGACCGCTGGCCGCAGCAGCGAGCGGAGCGCGTGCCAGTCGCGGACCATCCGCCGCCAGCGCAGCGACCGCTTGTGCCCGAGCAGCCACTTGGCGCTCTCGCGCGCCAGGCGCACCAGGTAGGTCGCCAGGAGAAACGCCCGCAGCAGCTCGGCGGCCAGCGGCCCATGGAGCCGGCGGTAGAGCTGCACTTTGGCCGTATCGAAGGCGATCTGGCGGAAGGCCGATTCCGGCTCGCTCGACCCGCCCTCGACGTGGACGACCTCGGCATCCGGCAGGTAGACGACGCGCCAACCGGCCCGCCGCAGCCGCCAGAACCACTCGACCTCCTCCGAGTAGAGGAAGAATCGCTCGTCCAAGAGGCCGACCGAGCGGAGCGCTTCGCGCCGGATAGCCAGGCAGGCCCCGACCAGCCAATCGACCTCCTGGCGCTCGTCGTCGCTGCGGTCGGCCACGTAATAGCGGGCGAGCACGCGGTTGGACCGCCAGTAGTCCTGGACGAGCGTGCTTTCCAAAAACCCGGTGAGGAGCGTGGGGAACCGCCGGCGCGACGGCTGGGTCCGGCCATCGGGATAACGCAGGCGCGGGCCGACCACCCCCACCGTCGGATGTCGCTCCAGGAAGCGGACCAGGCGGCCGAGCGCGTCGCCGACGACGCGCGTATCCGGGTTGAGCAACACGACGACCCGGCCGCGGGCCAGCCGCAGGCCGCGGTTGGCGGCGGCAGCGAAGCCGCGGTTCTCCGCCTCGGCGACGAGGCGTACCCAGGGATAGCGCTCGCGCACCAGCTCCGCTGTCCCGTCCGATGAGCCGTTCTCGACCACGATCACCTCGCCGGCCAGCCCGCTCGCTTCGAGGCTAGCGCGCACCGAATCCAGGCAGGCGCCGAGCAGCGCGCGGCTCCGGTAGCTGACGATCACGACGGAGACGTCGAGCGTGGGCGGCTCCGCCAGGTCGGGCACCCGCTCGACCCGGCGCTGCGCCTGGCGGCGGAGCTCCCGCGCGACGAGCAGCCAGGTCACCAGCGTCGCCCCGGCGAGCGTCCCGGCCAGGAACAGCCCGTCCAACCCGTCGCGGTAGCCGCGCAGCGCGACGAAGCGGCGCCAGAACTCGCGCAGCGGCTGGCCGAGGAACGTCCGCCGGCGCGGCCGCTTCCCCTGGCGCACGAGCGAGCGGGCGGCCAACCGCGCGTAGCGGAGCTGCTTGCGCACGAACTCGCCGCGCGACTCGTAGTTCAGGTGGACGAGCGGGGCGCGGAGATGCCGCGCGTCCCCGGCGAGCTCCACCACCTCGTGGACCGCGATCTCGGGACGATAGCGGGCGCGCCCGACGCGCAACAGCCGCAGGTGCTCGTCCGGCCACCAGCCGCCGCCTCGGATCCACTTCCCCCACATCCAATTCTGGGTGGGGATCCAGAACCCAGCGACGCGCTCGTCGACCTGGGCGAGCGCGGCCCGGATCTCCTCCGCCAGCTCGGGGCTCACCCGCTCGTCGGCATCGACGAAGAGGACCCACGGTTCGCGCACCAGCTCCAGCGCCGCGTTCCGCTGGGAGGGAAAGTCGACGAAGCGGTGGGTCACCACCTCGGCACCGGCGGCGCGCGCGAGCTCGACCGTCCGGTCGGTCGAGCCGGAATCGACGACCAGGAGCTGGCGCCCGAGGTCGCGCACGCTCGCCAGGCAGTCGGGGAGGTGGCGCTCCTCGTTCAGCGTGAGGACGACGACGGCCAGCGGCAAGGGCTCAGGTCGACTCATGGCAGGCGGCAGCGTTCCGATAGATCGCGGCGACCTCGCGCCAGCGGCGCGCCCGCTCGACCAGGTCGGGTCGGCGGGTCAGGCGCGCGCGGAGGGTGCTCCAGGCAGCCGCGAGCTCGGCCAAACGGGCCAGGCGGCGCACGAAGGCTGGGCCGTGCCAGCGGCCGAAGTAGCGGGCGCGGCTCCGGTGCAGCTCGAGGAAGCTCTCCCGCGCGACCTGCCGGGTGCTTCCCCCAGCATGGTGGACCACCAGGGCAGCTGGTGCGGTGAGGATCGTCCAGCCGGCGGCCCGGATGCGCCGGCACCAATCGATCTCCTCGCTGTAGTACCGGTACCCCTCGTCCAGGCCGCCGACCTGCTCGACGACCGCGCGGCGCACGAGCATGCAGGCGCCGAGCGGATGATCGATCGCGAAGGGCGTGAGCCCGTCGCCGGGGCCGAACCGCCCGTTCAGGCGCGAGCCGACGAGGCGCGGGTGCACCGGGAAGAAGTCGAGCAGGTTCTGGACGTAACCGGGGAACCGGTAGCCGGCCGATTGCAGCGACCCATCGGGGTTGAGCAGGCGCGCGCCGACCAGTCCGACGTGCGGGGCTGCCCAGAGGGCGCGCCAGAGCCAAGCGAGCGCACCCGGCCGCACTTCGGTGTCCGGATTGAGCAAGAGGATGGCCCGTCCGCGGCTCGCGGCGATGCCGACGTTGTTGCCTGCCGCGAAGCCGCGGTTCTCGGCGAGCGGGATCGGGCGCACCCAGGGGTAGCGCGCGCGCAGCAGGTCGACCGTCCCGTCGCGCGAGCCGTTGTCGACGACGATCACCTCGCCGGCGAGCTGGCTGTGCGCCAGGTCGGCGGCCAGACTGTCCAGGCAGGCCGCGAGCAGTTCGCGGACGTTCCAGCTGACGATGACGACCGAAAGGTCGAGTTCGCGCACGTTTCCCGTCTCCCCCGCGCGTCGCCGGGCATCATCGTAGCGCGCCGGACGGGCGAGCGTCGAACCCGGCCGTGGGGGAGGCCGCGCGTCGTCCCGATCGCGGGGTGCCGCAGCCGCGCTCGAGCGCCGCCCCGTCGCGATCCGGCGCGACCCCGCCACCCTGTAGGGGTCAGGCGGTGCCTGACCCGTCCGGCCCGCCCGGGCCGGTAGACCGCATCGTTGCCGTCCGCTGTGCCGATGCATTCGCCGCCGACTGGCGTGTGCCGTGCATTCCCCGCGCCTGGCGGCGCGGGCGGGCGAGGCACCGCCTCGCCCCTACGAACGTGGCGCGGTGCAGCCCCGGTGAGGCGATGGTGCGCCACGGAAGGTGGCAGCCCCGTTCTGTAGGGGTCAGGCGGTGCCTGACCCACCGGCCCGCCAGGACCGGCAACGCATGGCAATCGGTGCCGCGGTGCGGTTGCCGATCATCCTGCACGCGGCCGGCCAGGACGAATC
>NZ_JBRBZA010000056.1:0-18491 GCF_053493975.1 Thermomicrobium sp. | reverse complement strand
CGATCGACCGAACCGAGGACGATATCGATCGTCCCGATCAAGGCCACGATATCCGCCAGCATCGCTCCCTGCGCCATGTACGGGAGCGATTGCAGATTGACGAAGTCGGGCGTGCGGATGCGCACTCGATACGGAATCGGGCTTCCGTCGCTGACGATGTAGTAGCCGAGTTCACCCTTCGAGTGCTCCACGGCGTGATAGACCTCGCCCTTGGGGGGACTGAACCCCTTGATGACCCAGATGAAGTGCCGCTGCATGTCCTCGGCCGTCGTCATCACCGTCTTGTGCGGTGGGATGACGTAGGGCGATTCGTAGGCCATGAGCGGACCATCGGTCGGCACCTGCTCGAGACACTGCTCGATGATCCGGAGAGCCTGGCGCATCTCCTCGATGCGCACCAGATAACGGTCGTAGACATCCCCATGCGTCCCGAGCGGCACCTCGAACTCGACTCGATCGTACAGCAGGTATGGCATCGCCTTGCGGACATCGTAGTTGACCCCCGAGCCACGCAGGCAGGCGCCGGTGAGCCCGTAGTTGATGGCCACTTCGGGCTCGATGACACCGACCCCCTTGGTCCGCGCGAGCCAGATCGGGTTCTCGGTCAGGAGATCCTCGTATTGCCGGATCGCCTTCGGAAAGTAGCGACAGAACTCGCGAACCATTTCCGGGAGATCGGGCGGTATCTCACGCGAGAAGCCCCCGATCTCCATCATGTTGGTCGTCAGCCGAGCTCCACAGAACTTCTCGAAGATATCCAAGATGAGTTCGCGGTCACGGAACGTGTAGAGGGAGACGGAAAGGGCGCCGATATCCAGCGCGTGCGTTCCCAGCCACACGAGGTGAGAAGCGATCCGCGTGAGCTCGGCCATGATCATGCGCCAATACTGCGCTCGCTCGGGCGCCTGGATACCGCAGAGCTTCTCCACCGCGAGCACATAGCCGAGATTGTTCGATGGTGCGGCAACGTAGTCGGTCCGGTCGGTCCAGGGAACGAACTGAGCGTACCGATGGGACTCGCCCAGCTTCTCGACTCCCCGGTGCAGATAACCGATCACCGGATCGCACGCGATGACCGTCTCCCCCTCGAGCGTCAGGCGTACGCGGAGCACACCATGCGTGCTCGGATGCTGCGGCCCCATGTTGAGGACGAGTTCGCGCCGCGTCGGAGTGATCTGGCGCACCTCGCTGAGGATCACCGGTGTCGGCTGCGAGAAGTCGATCATGGTCCTGGCCTCCGCAAGGTTCCGCGGATGCGGGGCGCGGGTGTCTCGAAGCCGGGCTGCACGTAGTCCCGGTACCCCCGCAACGGATAGTCCTTTCGCAGGGGGTGC
The DNA here is from genome assembly GCF_053493975.1 of Thermomicrobium sp. Taxonomy (NCBI): domain Bacteria; kingdom Pseudomonadati; phylum Thermomicrobiota; class Thermomicrobia; order Thermomicrobiales; family Thermomicrobiaceae; genus Thermomicrobium; species Thermomicrobium sp. The sequence continues at coordinate 17,157 of NZ_JBRBZA010000056.1, read as the reverse complement.
CCCTCGTCCCAATCCTCCGGCAAGAGGATGCGCCGCAGATCAGGGTGCCCCTCGAACACGATACCGAACATGTCGAAGCACTCGCGCTCCAACCAGTTCGCCCCAGCGAAGATCGGGACGAGAGAGGGAACCATCTCGCCGTCGTCGACGCCGCACTTCACGCGCAGCCGCTGCCGTCGTGGGATCGAGTAGAGGTGCACGACAACGTCGAAGCGCGGCCGCTCGCGGAGATACAGCATGTCGACCGCTGTGATGTCGGTCAGATGGTTGTAACGCAGCTCTGGGTGCAGGCGTAAGAAATCGACGACATCGCGCAGCGCCGGCCGGGCGACGCGGATCGTCATCTCGTCACGAAAAACCGTCGCATCTTCGAAGGCGTCGGGGAAGCGCTCCCGCACCAAGCGAACAGCCGGATGCTGCTCCGGGTCGGTCGGGCCCCAATAGCCGGTCGTCTCCCACGATCGCGGCTCGATCGCCATCGGCTGCCAGCGGTGCTCCTCCATACCCTGCTTCTCCTATGAGCGCGGGCCGAGTGCCGAGCGAGCGGCCTGGCGTTGTTCCTCGCGATACGCTTCGGCCGCCTCTGGCCCGTAGCGTTCCTTGAGACGCTCGTAGCGGATGATCCGGTTCTGCAGCTCGAGGACACCGTAATAGAGCGCTTCCGGCACCGGTGGACAGCCCGGTACATAGATGTCGACCGGAATGACTTGGTCGACACCTTGCACGACGGCATAGGTATCGAACGGGCCGCCGACGTTCGCACAGCTGCCCATGCTGATGACCCACTTGGGATCCGCCATCTGATCGTAGAGTTGGCGAACGACTGGGGCCATCTTCTTGGTCACCGTTCCGGCAACGATCATCAGGTCAGCCTGACGTGGCGATGCTCGATACAGCATCCCGAAGCGCTCGGCGAGATCGAAGCGGGGCATTGCCGAGCTGATCATCTCGATGGCGCAGCAGGCGAGTCCGAATTGCAACCACCACAAGCTGGAGCGACGCGCCCAGCTGAAAAGCCAATCGGCCGTGGTGGTGATGATATTGGGATGGCTCTGCGCAGCACTCATACCCATTCTAGAGCTCCTTTCCGCCATTCGTAGAGGAGCCCGAGCAGCAGGATCCCCACGAAGAGCGCGGCTTGGACGTAACCGTAGAGTGCGAGCGCGTCGAAGGCGACTGCCCACGGATAGAGGAAGATGGCCTCGACGTCGAAGACGACGAACAGGAGAGCAACGAGGTAGAAGCGCGGCGTGAAGCGGCCGCGCGGCGGGGAAACGTCGGGAACACCGGATTCATAGGGCTGGAGCTTGGCCGGATTCGGCTTGCGCGGGCGGACGAAGTGACCCAACAGGATGAGAACCGTTCCCATCACCGTGCTAGTGATGACGAGCAGTCCGATGACCGCGTAATCGATTAGCGACACCGGCGCACCTCGCTTTCGGCCCCCTCTTTTCCCCGATCGTGAAGGATAGCACGAGTCACCGGAAACCACAGCGATCCTCCGACAACGCTTCCCCCAGTGCTCGGGCGGCGCGGAAGCGTCTCGCGCATCGCTCGTTTCACCGACGATGCGGAGAGCCTGGTGACGATTCGACCGACGATCGGCTGCTCGAGCGGCATTTCCGACCGCCGTGGCCGTGACGATCAGCGAGTGTGTTCGGCATCTCGGAACTCCTCTCTCGACACGAGTCATTCGTGCCGTATACTAGACTGAGTCGAGCGGCAGCTCGCCGCACCGAAGCCCGAGTCGCAAGGAGGGATCAACGAGATGGACCAGTACACCGACCTGCACGCCGCAGTCATCGTCACGCGCTTCACCTCGGCGGGGGGTATGGGTAGCGGTTCGGGTTGCGGTTGCGGCTCCAGTAGTCTCTCCGGTTCCAGTCGGCCCGGATCCAGTCGAAGCTGGTCCGGGACGACGACTTGGCTGTCGGCAATGACTGTCATGAGAGAACCGGAGGGGACTCATGGATCGCTCGATTCGACTCGCACTCGATCTTGACGGCGTCCTGACCGAGCATCCGGCACCGCTCGCGCAAGCAGCCAACCGGGCGCTCGGCATGCAACTTCCCGATCACGCCTTCGTCGACTCCCACGGATGCAACGTTCCAGAGGCAGTTCGCCTGTGGGTCTATGGCCCTGGCGGACCAGCTACGCTCCTCGATCCGGCGCCGAACGCCCCGAAGCTCCTCCAGCAGTTGCTGCAGGCGCTGGGAAACGAGCGGCTGGTGATCATCACGGCTCGGCCTCAGCGATCCCAGCCGACGACCGAAGAATGGCTGCAGCGACACGGTTTCCCACCCTGCCGGATCGTCTTCGCTGACGATAAAGTGGCGATCGCGCGCGAACTCGGTGTCACGCATGCGATCGAGGACAGTCTGCGGCATGCGACCCGGTATGCCGAGGCAGGGATCACTTGCTTCCTGTTGACGCAGGATCCTGCCCCGCCGGGCGAGTCCCCGTTCATCGTCCGCGTTCCCGATCTCTCTGCTGCAGTACAGGCGATCCTGCGGCTCACCGGTGCACCCATCGCCTTGCCCGGCAGTGGTGACGGTGCGCAACCGCGCCGGCGCCGCATCGTGGTGAGCGACGTCATCGATCAGCGGGCACGCGAGCGACTCGCCAGCGAGGCAGACGTGATCGAGGTCGATGGGCGCGACAAATCAGCGCTTTACGAGGCATTGCGCGAGGCCGATGCCCTGATCGTGCGCAGCGAGACCCAGGTGACGCGCGAACTCCTCGCCCACGCCCCGCGTCTCCGCGTCGTGGCCCGAGCAGGCACTGGAGTCGACAACATCGATCTTCAGGCGGCTACCGAGGCTGGCATTCTGGTGCTGAACGCGCCAGGTGCCAACGCTGTCTCGGCGGGCGAACATACTATCGCCCTCATACTGGCCATCGCGCGCAACCTGATCGACGCCAACGCGACCACGCACGCTGGACGATGGGAGCGCAAGCGCTTTCGCCCCTTCGACCTCAAGGGGAAGACGATCGGTATCGTCGGCCTCGGGAGAGTCGGTTCGGTCGTGGCGCAGCGACTGCGGGCATTCGAGTGCCGACTTCTCGGCTATGACCCGTACATCACCCGCGAGCGCTTCGCGCAACTCGGTGTGGAACCGGTCGACTACGAGACGCTTCTGGAAAACAGCGACATCGTGACGTTTCATGTTCCGGCAACACCGGAAACGCGCCACATGCTCGATGCCCAGGCGATCGCGCGCATGAAGCGGGGAGCCATCGTGATCAACTGCGCGCGCGGGGAGGTGGTCGATGTCCAGGCATTGGCCGAGGCGCTGAAGAGCGGCCACCTGGCAGCCGCTGGAGTCGATGTCTTCCCCGAGGAGCCGGCCTACCAGAGTCCCCTCTTCGGCCTCCCCAATGTCGTCCTCACTCCGCATATCGGTGGATCGAGCAGGGAGGCCCTGGAAGCGGTCGGAGAGATCATCGCCACCACGACGTTGGCTGCGCTGCGCGGTGAGATCGTGCCCAACGCGGTGAACTTGCCAGCTGCGTCCCTCCATGCACCGGAACTGCGCCGCCTGACGCAGGTGGCAGAAGCTGCCGGCCATCTCATCGCGGTCCTGCAGCCGGCTCGTCCGACGACCTTCCAGGTAACCGTCCACGGTCAAGTCGCTTCGGACATCGCCGAGCACGTGACCGCGGTCGCGCTCGCCGCGGCGTTGCGGCGCTGGACAGTCCGCCGGGTCACGCCGGTCAATGCCCGGTTCGTCGCGCAAGAACTGCACCTCTTCGTCGATGTCCGCTTCGATACCGGTGCCTCGACCGTGCCGGAATTCAATTTCGAAGTCGACGGGGATCCGCCGCACCACGTCATGGTACGCTGGGATCATCGCGAGGCCGGCATCATGGAAGTCGACCGTTTCTCGCTGGAGCGCCCCCTAGCCGGTCATATGCTGATCACCCATCACCGCGACCGACCGGGCATCATCGGCCGAATCGGGACGATCCTCGGGCGCTACGAGGTGAACATCGCCGGCATGCAGGTCGGCCGGCGGGTGCGGGGCGGCGAAGCGATCATGGTCCTCAACGTGGACGATCCGATCCCGGAAGCGGCCCTGAACGAGATCCTCCAGATCCCGGATGTGTGGACCGCCTACGTGGTCTCGCTTCCCGAGCCAGAGGGACACCCGATGGTCGCCGGGAGCGCTCCTTCATCGGCGGTCGCTCACACCAGACTTCGGTAAAGTGCCAGTGTCCGCTCGGCAACGGCTGACCAGCTGAACAGTCGCTCGACACGCTGGCGGCCGTTGCGGCCGAGCCGTGCCCGGAGTGCGGGATCCTCGATGATGCGCCGGATCGCGCGTGCCAGATCCTGGGCGTATCCGTCAGGATCGACCGGTTCACCGCGTTCCGGGTCGATCTCCACGTGGACGAGCAGGCCGGTCTCGCCATCGACGACCACCTCGGGTATCCCGCCGACATCCGAGGCCACGACCGGACACTCGCAGGCCATGGCTTCCAGATTGATCAGGCCGAAGGGCTCGTAGATCGACGGGCAACAAAAGACCGTCGCGTGCGAGTAGAACTGGATCACCTCCTGACGCGGCAGCATTTCCGGTACCCAGAAGATTCCGCCACGTCGTTCCCGGAATGCAGCGACCCGCGACTCCACGAGATGAGCGAGTTCGGGTGTATCGGGTTGGCCCGCGAGCAGGACGATCTGGACGTCCGGTGGAAGGTGCGGAACTGCCGCGAGCAGGTAGGCGATCCCCTTCTGGCGCGTGATCCGGCCAACGAACAGCACGAATGGGCGTGCGAGGTCGACACCGATGCGCTCGAGCGCGGCGGTCTCGCTGGTTCGACGATAGAGAGCCGTGTCGATCCCGTTGTGGATGACATGGACGCGCTCCGGTGCGACTCGGTAGAGTCGCAGGACGTCCTCACGGGTGGCACCGGAGACCGCGATCACGGCGTCAGCCGATTCGATGGCGACCCGCTCCATCCAAGAGCTGAGGTGGTACGCAGTACCGAGTTGCTCCATTTTCCAGGGGCGCAACGGTTCGAGGGAATGAATGGTCAAGACAAAGGGACGCTCCCAAAGGAGCCGTCCCCAGAGTGCAGCCAGATCGGTGTACCAGGTGTGGGCATGGATGACATCGGCGTCGATCGGATCCCGTACCATCAATAGATCGCGCGACAGCGCATCGAGTGCCGGCCAGTGGCGCCGGTCGCCGGCAGAGCGGATCTGCTCCCAGCCGCGATAACCCCGAACGCGGAGGTTCGGCAGGTCGATCAGCTGATCTCCGAAGCACCGCACCTCGACGGCGATGTGACGGGCGAGCTCGCGCGTGAGGTACTCGACGTGAACTCCCGCCCCTCCGTAGACATGTGGTGGGTACTCGTTCGTCAGGACCAGCACTTTGCTCAGCATGCGCATCGCCATTCCCCTCGGGGGATCGTATCACGGGCGAGTCGGCACTGCCGCAGGCAGCGACTCGATCGAGCGGGGACGGAAGGCAAGGAGTCGCAATCCGTTGAGCACGACGACGATCGTGCTTCCCTCGTGCCCGACGACCGCCAGCGGAAGCGGTACGCCGTGGACCAAAATGCTGGTCACCAGTAGGAGGATCACCCCGAGCGCGATCGCGAGATTCTGCACGATGACGCGCCGGGCAGCCCGCGAGAGCTGGATGGCATAGGGAAGCTTGGTGAGATCGTCGCTCATCAACACGACATCGGCGGTTTCCAAAGCGACGTCGGTACCAGCTGCACCCATGGCGATGCCGACATCGGCCGCGGCGAGAGCCGGCGCATCGTTGACCCCGTCCCCGACCATCGCGACGCGCAGTCCAGCGGCTTGGAGTTCACGCACGACAGCGACCTTGTCTTCCGGCAGAAGTCCGGCACGCCATTCCTCCAGCCCGACGTCGCGGGCGATCGCGCGGGCCGCACGTTCGTTGTCACCGGTCAGCATCACGAGACGACGGATGCCGAGCGCCCGCAACTGGGCGATCACCTGCCGCGCGACCGGGCGGACGACATCGGCGATACCGAACACCGCGACGACCCGCCCGTCGAGCGCCGCATAGACCGCAGTGCGGCCACGTTCCCGGAGTTCAGTCGCGACCGCTTGGAGGTCGGGCGGAACCGCGATTCCGTGTTCGCGGAGCAAGAGCTCGTTCCCGACGAGAACCGTGCGACCCGCCACCTCGGCGCGCACACCGCGGCCGACCAGAGCCGTGAGCGATTCCACTCGATCGACCAGCGTGTGATCGAAGGCACCGAGGGCATCAGCATGCGCGACGATCGCCAGCCCGAGCGGATGCTCGGATCGATACTCGACTGGCGCGACGTAGCGGAGAACCTCCTGCACATCGATCCCCTCGCCCTCGGCAGGAACCAGTTCGGTCAAGCGCGGCTTGCCGACCGTCAGCGTGCCGGTCTTGTCGAAGACGACCGCGTCGACCGTGCCGATGGTCTCGAGTTGCAACGACCCTTTGAAAAGCACGCCGTTGCGAGCAGCATTGGCGAGTGCCGAGAGAATCGAGGCCGGCGTCGAGATGACCAACGCACAAGGTGATGCGGCAACCAGCAAGGTCATCGCCCGATAGAAGCTCGTTTCACTCGGCGCACCGAGGGCGACCGGAACGGCGAACGCGAGAGCGGAGACGACGATGACGCCGAGAGCATACTTACCTTGAAACGCCTCGGCGAAGCGTTGCGCTCGCGACTTCTGTTCGCGCGCCTGCTCGACGATCGCGATGATGCGAGCCAGCGTGCTCTCGTGCACGGCACGCTCGACGCGGATGCGGAGGAGACCAGTCATGTTCAAGGTGCCACTGAAAACTGGATCGCCCGGACGCTTGTGGACAGGCAACGACTCGCCGGTGATCGCGGACTGATCGACACTCGAGTCACCACTGAGGACGGTTCCATCGACCGGAATGCGTTCCGCTGGCCGCACGATCACCTCGTCTCCCGGAACCAGGTCTTCGACGGGAACGAGATATTCCGCCCCGCCCCGGACGACGAGTGCCGTTTCCGGGCGCAGCTCCATCAAGGCGCGGACGGCGCGGTGCGTCCGACCGAGCGCGTAGTGTTCCAGTGCATTGCCGAGCGAAAAGAGAAAGAGCAAGATGCCGCCCTCCGGCCAGGCATCGAGGATCGCCGCACCCGCCGCGGCCAAGATCATGAGGAGATCGATGTCGATCGTCGCCTGAGCGAGTGCACGGAGAGCGCGATAGGTCGCGTAGGCGCCACCGGCTGTATAGGCGAGGAGATAGAGGACGAGAGAGAGCCAGCTCGGAAGTCCCGCCCGGTCAGCGGACCAGGCAGAGACGAGTAGGATACCGGTCGCAGCGGTACTCAGGAGCAAACCGTGCTGCTGCCACCAGAGCAGCCGTTCTTCGCGATCGACACGCGTCGGCTGCCGGCGCGCGCTGCCTTCCGGAGACGGAACCGGTACGGTGAGCGTCGTGAGCGGCGCGTCCGTCTCCGGCGCGTTCCGAACGATGACGACACCGTTACCGCAGTCAGGACAAGTAGACGCAGCGGCAGCACGGTGCTCAGCGAGGAGCTCGGCCACATGCTGAACCTTCGTTTCCACTCTCGCCGGATCGCTCGACGACCAGCAGTGGACAACGAGTTCGCCACGAGCCGGATCGTAGGCCGCACGAGCGATCGCGTCATCGTCAGCCAAGTCGCGGAGCATCCTGACGCAGCTTTTCGACGGCTGGATAGGGTTCATTGCACCGACTTTCCCTTCGAAATTGAGAATGAGTCCTATTTTCATGATCCACAGTGTACTGCGTGATGCTGGCGCCCGCAACCGTTCGCCACGAGTCACGGTTGGTCAGCGTCTGTCTAGACGAATCCGAGAGCAGGGAAGCCAGCACCGGTCGTTAGCTTCCGTTGGCGTCGGGTCGGCGTCCTTCCGGTTCGCACGGGCGAGGATGTCGACCGAACCGGCGGGGGCAGCAACCGAACTCGTCGGGCTGGAGCCGGAATACCCTCAGGCTGGCTCTCGTCTCGTCCCGGCGACGACACAGCGGCATGCCCGGTATGAGGTAGCCGGTGGCGAACCGGACGCAGCGGGGCGTGGTGACCGGTCACAGTCGACCGCGGAGCCGGGATCGCCACGGAGCCGGTCCTGCGTCTCGACGTCTCGATGTGCCGAGCAGGCACGGTACCGCGATCGGACAGCCAGTTCCTGTGGAGAAGATCGGCCGGCTCTGTGGATAACTCCGGCCGTGTTTCCACATCCGGAGCCGTCTGGTGTGGGTGAGTCACCCGCAGCCTGTGGTCTCGCGGTGGAGAACACGCGTGCTGTGCCGCTCACGCTCAGGTCTCGCCCACAGTCGGCTGTCGCTCGTCCGCTTCTTTCCACAGTGACGTGTTTGGCTTTTCGGCGCCACCAATGGCGATTCAGCACTTTTCCACGCTATCCTCGGCCCGACGACTATGACGGTTTCTTTCTGGTGCTGATATCCCGGAAAGCGGGGAACACACCGAGTACACGTGCGAGAATGCGTGTGGTGGGCGATCGGAGCGTGGAGGAATGGAAGCGATGCGGGAAGAGCGAGCGACAGTCATCGTGATCGGTCTCGGCATCATGGGCTCGGCAACGGCCTCGGCGCTCGCGCGGCGAGGCGTGCGCGTGGTGGGACTGGAACAGTATGCGCCCTTCCACGCGCTCGGCTCGTCGCACGGGAAGACGCGGATCATCCGCGAAGCCTACTTCGAGTCGCCGGAGTACGTGCCACTGGTCCAGCGCGCGTATCAGCTGTGGGACGAGCTCGGCGAGCGAACTGGGCGGAGGCTCCTGCGGGTGACCGGTGGAGTGAGTATCGGGCGACCGGATAGTCCGTTCATCGTCGGAGCGCGCGAGTCCGCGCAGCGGCACGGTCTGGCTCACGAGCTGCTCGACGCGTCGGCAGCCCGAAAACGCTTTCCCGTCCTTGCGCTGCCGGACGACTTCGTCGCGCTCGTCGAAGGGCGAGCGGGGATTCTGTTCGCGGAGGAGTGTTGGCGAGCGTTCTGTGAGGATGCGGTGCGGCATGGGGCCCAGCTGCGCTTCGGTGTGCGTGTGCTCGGAGTGGCGCCGGACGGGGAAGGGACGACGGTCGAGACCGAGAGCGGTCGACTGCACGCCGATCGCGTGGTGGTAACCGCTGGACCGTGGTCAGCGAGATTGCTCGCTGATTTGGGATTGCCGCTGGAGGTCCGGCGCGTGCTCGTCATCCACGTCCAGCCTGACGATCCGACTCGGTTCCGACCAGAGGTGCTGCCGATTTTCATCATGGACGTTCCAGAAGGAGAGTATTACGGTTTCCCCTTCTTGCCTGATCAGGGTGTGAAGTTCGGTCGCCACGACGATGGAGAGACCTGCACGCCGGAAGCGGTGCGGCGAGCGGTGACTGACGAGGAAGTACAGTGGATGACTGGAGTCATCGACCGGTATCTTCCCGGCGCTGCTCGCGAGGTTCTGATGGCGGTGACCTGTCTGTATACGATGACCCCAGACAGTCATTTCGTGATCGACCGGCATCCGGAGTGGCCACAGGTCGTCTTCGCTGCTGGTTTTTCCGGACACGGGTTCAAGTTCGCGTCGGTGATGGGTGAGGCACTGGCTGATCTGGCACTGGAGGGCAGGAGCTCGTTACCGATCGGCTTTTTGAGCGCCCGGCGATGGGTGAAGACTCAATAGAAACGAGACCGTGTCCGGTGATACGGAGGAGCGTCGGGCGGGAGACTTTGACCGAGTTGCCACAGGGCCCAGTCGACGCGCCAGGGGGCAGCGGGAAGACCGCGGGAGCGGAGGGAGAGAGTGAGCGCATCGACAGCGAGGACGGTGGCAGCGCGGATTTCGACTTCCTCGGGTGAGCCAGCCGGGATTTCGCGGCGAGCGTCGATTCGGGCAGCGAGCTCGGGATGATAGCGGAGGACGCCGAAGGCACGGAGGACCTGGGGGAGCTTGTAATCGGCGAAGGCGGTGAGGAGATCGAGATCGTGGAAGCAGCCGAGTCCGGTGCCCTGGAAGGCTCCGGCCAGGTCGGTACAGAGGAGTTGGGCGCGCTTGTAGAAGGGAACGCGCTGTCCATCGTACGTGGCGACGTCGTCGAAGGACGGGAAGGTCCGGACGACGTGACGGACGAGTTCGATGCTGCTGCCACGGGCAGCAGCGATGAGCGTGGCGAAGGAGCCGCGACAGTGCTCGATGAGTCTGGTGGCGACCTCGCGGATGTGCTGAATGCGCCATTCCAAGAGCGGAAGCGTTCCCTCGCCCGCGAAGAGGGCGGTGATCTCCGCGTCGGTGAGCCGTGACAGAAAGGAGGGATCCCACAGAGGAAGCCCTCGGTCGAGGGCTCGCCGCAAGCTGGCGGCGAGTGCCCAATAGCCATCGTAGATCCGCCCGCCGTACTCGACTCGCCAGCGCGGTTCACCCCAGAAACAGAAATTGAGGGCGTCGAGCAGGAGCACGTAGTTGGCTGTTTGCTCGGGAGTACCGCGCCAGTGCAACGGGTGATCCCAGGTCGGGAGATCCGGCAATGGGTGAGGCAGACGGTCAGCGAGAGTCGGGAGTGCGGAGAAATCGAGCGTTACCCAGTGTGCTCGCTGGATGACGGCACGACAAGCCGTGCGGATCCCGAGGGGGTCGGGAATCGTGGTAGCGAGAGTATCCATGGAACAGCATTCCTCGTGTGACGTCTGAGTCGATGGCCGCGAATTGGGAGAGAGTGGCTAGGGAGCGGCCGAACCGGTTGGAGTATACTCGCGGCACGAGATCGTTCGGCGAACGAACCGGGGGTGCGATGAGCACGATCCCGCTGGAGGAAGCGATCGGGCGAGCGAGGCGAGCGCTCGCGGAGGGCCGCTTGGATGAAGCGAAGGAGCTGTGCCAGGCGATCCGGCGGGCGGTGCCAGAAGCGCTGGTGGGGTTGCGGCTGTGGAGCGAGGTGAGCCGCCAGGAAGGTGATGTGGAGACAGCCGAGCGACTGCTGGCGGTCGTGGTCGAGCGAGACCCCGAGGATGCGGAGGCGTGGTGGGCGCTGGCTGAGCTGCGCCGGGTAAGCGGGGATCGAGAAGGAGCTCTGCGCTCGTTGCAAGTCGCCTGGGAATGCGCGCCGTGGCGGCGGGAATTGGCGGAGCGAATCGGCGAGTGGGCGAGCGAGGAGAGACGAGACGGCCGACTCTGGCCGACACGGGCTGCGCTGTCCGCCTGGTACGAGCGGCAGGGGTGGTGGACGCGGGCTGTCGATGAGTGTCGTGCGCTGCTGATGGGGGCGGCCGAGCGAGTGGACGTGCGGCAGCGGTTGATTCGCTGTTTGTGGCGTTCTGGGGAGGAAGAGGAGGCCATCCGCGGAGCGGAGAGCGTGCTCGGTGAGCGCGGTGAGACGCTTGGGGTATTGGTGGTGGCCGCGCTGGTAGCGAGGAGTCGGGGAGACGAAGAGTCGGCGAGGGCGCATCGGGAGCGCTTGTTGGCGCTGGATCCGCTCGGGGAGGGGATCGAGCGGTACTGTGGCCCGGAGGAGCGCGCAGGAGTGGAGTGGCTGAGGGCGGCAGAGCCCGTCTTCGTCGAGGAGCCGGTTTTCACTGAAGCGTCTGGGGAACACGAACTGTTGTGGGAGCTGCCGACTGACGAGGAGCTCGAGCAGGCGCGGCCTGGGGCGGGGGTCGTGACGGGGGTGGAGGGGACAGGAGAAACCGATGAAATCGCCGTGGTGAGCGGGCTGGATACAGGCGAGAGCGGTGGAGCGGAGTGGATCAGCCAGGGGTGGACGTTAGTGGGCGAGGAGGCGATCGAAGCGGCGCGACCACGCGAGGAACTCGAGGCTGGCTGGACTGGGCTTCTGGAGGAGTTGGCAGCCAGCGGTGTCGAGCCGTTCTCGTATGAAGAAGAGCGTGTCGGTGGGGAGCCGGTGAGGCAGGCGGAGGGTGCGGTGGGTGGAGGGGAGGAGTCGGTTACGGCGGCGGGCGAGGAACTGCGCGAGGGTGCGGCAGAGGTCGTTGAGGCGGTCGAGGTGGTGGAGTTCGGACGAGCGGCGTATGGAGAACGAGTGAGAGTGGAGAGAGGTTCCGAGCGGGCTGGTGACGAGATCGACGAGGTGGGGAAGCTGGTGGAGAGCGGTGCGGTTGTCGAGGCGGTGCGAGTCGCCCAGCGACTGGTGCGGGAAGGACACCGGGACATGGCAGCGCTGATTCCGTTCTTGGAGCGGGTCGTCCGTGACGAGGGGCCGGGTGCACGGGAAGCGGCGATGACGTTGGGAGCGATCTATCGTCGGCGGGGTGATCGGGCGTTGGCGTCTCGGTACTACGAGTTGGCGCTGCGGTTGCGGAGCGAGTAGGCTGAAAAGTGGACAAAGGAGGCGGCGCTGGCGGGCGAGAGGATCGCCCGCGTTCGTTGTCGGAGGGTAGTGGCGTGGAGCGGACGTTGATCATCGTAAAGCCGGATGCTGTCCAGCGGGGACTGGTGGGGGAGGTGCTGCGGCGATTGGAGCAGCGTGGCTTGCGCTTCGTGGGGTTGAAGTTGATGAGGGTGGATCGTGAGCTCGCGGAACGGCACTACGCGGAGCATCGGGGTAAACCGTTTTATGAGGACTTGCTGGCATTCATCACGTCGGGACCGGTGGTGGTCGGGGTGGTCGAGGGACCGCGTGCGATCGAGATCACGCGGCGGACGATGGGCAAGACCGATCCGGCGCAGGCAGAGCCGGGCACGATTCGTGGTGATCTGGCGCTGACGATCGGGCAGAACGTGATCCACGGGTCGGACAGTCCGGAGAAGGCGGCGTACGAAATCGGCCTCTTTTTCCGTGAGGATGAGCTCGTGAGCTACGAGCGAGCGATCGATCGGTGGATCATGGGCTGAGGAGTGTTTCACGTGAAACAACCGGAGAGAGGCAGGGAGCGTTCTCCTGCCTCTCTCCCTTTTCAGCTGTCACTCTGGCGGATGATCAACGGGTGCTTGTGCCAGGCGGCGAGGAGACGGGCTAGTTCGTCGCGGAGGGCGACGTCCGTCAGGTCTGCTCCTATTTCCTCACGTTCCTCGCGAGGCTGACCGCCGAACCACTCGCGCCCCGCAGCGGTATGGACCAGGGTGCGGTGCTGCACGACCTGGCGCACCAGGTGGAGGCGATCGCCCTGGCGCTCGACGGCAAGACTGAACCCTGGTGCGAGCGTAATCCCCACGATCCCCTCCTCGGGATCGTCGATGACGATCGGGTACCCGGGAATCGTCCGATCGGCCAGTTCCTCGACCAACGCGCGGAGCATGGGCAGGAGGCGCTGCCGGACGATGCCAAAGCCATCAGCGGCGTTCATCACCAGTCTCCTTCCTACGACGACGGCCGCGACTGTCCAAACCGAAGAGCGCAAAACCCAGCCGGACAGCCGGACCCACCGTCAACGCAACCATGATCGTCCCTATCCCGAACGATCCCCCCAAGAGGATTCCGATGACCGTCACAGCTGATTCCATACCCCAACGGATCCACCCGATCGACCACCTCGTCCGGCGAGCGAGTGCGAGCATGAGGCTATCGCGCGGACCTGCGCCAAAGTCAGCGGCGATATACATACCGCTCGCGATGCCGAGCAAGAGAACGGAGGCCGCGACCTCGATCATCCCTTCGAACGTATCACGAGCCTGCGGAATCGATCCGCTCCACAAAAGGAGGTCCGTAAAGATACCGATCAGCACCAGATTGGCGACCGTACCCACTCCAGGCGATACCCCGAGCGCCCAGCCTGTTCCCACGGTTACCAGACTGACCACGATGCTCGCTTGTCCGACGGTCAGCGGTGCGTGGCGACTGATGCCGTCATGAAAAACCATCCATGAATAGGCACCGAGGCCGCTCTGGAGCCCGAGAACGAGCGCCAACGCGAACAAGAACAGCCCCCCGACCAACATCGATAAACGAATGAACCGCTCTTTCCACTTCATAGTCCGGTCTACAGCCAAAACCATAGTGACCCCCACTACCGTACTCTACCGCACCGCTCCTGGTCGTGGAGACGATCGACACAACTGCCGACGTTGACCTGCCGCCGCGCGCCGGCGGACTCTAAGCCGGTACGCATGGCCGAGAACGCCTGCCTTGACGCACAATCGATTGTCGTCCGCGAGGGATGGCCTGAGTCCTTTGGCCGGTACAGGTCCGAGATCGATGAAAGCGAGGGAGGCTTCGTGAGCGAACGCGTGCTCCGGATACTCGGAATTCCCGGAAGCTTGCGGCGCGAGTCCTACAACCGCGGCCTTTTGCTGGCCGCTCAGGAACTCGCTCCATCTGGTGTCGAACTCGATCTCTACGAGTTGCACGAGCTCCCGCTCTATGACGAGGATCTCGAGCGAACTGGCCCACCGGATCAGGTTCTTCACTTCAAGCAGGCCATTGCCCGTGCCGATGCACTCTTGATCGCTACTCCCGAGTACAACTGGAGCGTACCCGGGCCGCTCAAGAACGCGATCGACTGGGCTTCCCGTCCACCGGCGACGAGTCCCTTGCGCCGCAAACCGGTCGCGCTGATGGGCGCCTCCACGGGCATCTCTGGAACCATCCGGGCGCAACTTGCACTCCGGCAGATCTTCGCATCGACCGAGTCGTATGTCCTCCCGAAGCCCGATCTCTTCGTCCGGGAGGCGGCCACGCTCTTTCGTGACGGCCGTCTGGTCGACCGAGAGACGCGCGAACGGATCCGCCAGCTGCTCGAGGCACTCGTCGCTTGGACACTTCGCTTCAGCGAATGAGAGCAGTGCTTCCCGGTCCACGGCACGGTGCGATGCTCTCGTCACACTCCGTCATCATCGTGGCTCTGCGGTGTTCGGCCTCCCGGTATTGCAATGTGTGCGACCGAACACCGCTCGCCCTCGCGTTCCTTCCGGACATCTAGGTTGGACAGGAGTGAAGCGGATGCCTGAACCTCAATATTGAACACTGTCATAGTTAGTTCTCCAGCCAACGCTGCATCCTGCGGTCAACTCCTCGCCCTTTTGGCTTCACTCGAGCACCGATCAACACCGAAACGCTGACATGGTCTCGCAGCGCTGGCTAATGAGCAGATCCTCCTCGATCTCGGAGTGCTCAATTCATTCAGTCCGGAAGTGTTCTTCGGCGGGAGATAATCGACTTCGACCAGGTGATCGACGCAAACGAACGGCAGACTGAGCTAACTCGCTTTCGCCTCCTCACGGTTCGTCCAACTCGCAGCTGTGCTCCTTACCAGCAGTGGTCGCCGAAGACAGCCGACGAGCTATGCCTGGAAGGATAGTCCCGACTCTTCACCTCGTCGCGAGGCAATGCGCCGCGACCCGACGCACTCGTCCTGCAGCTTGCGGTTTTCCCCGGCACCATCGTTGCCTCCTGCCTGTCCGATTGGCGATCGGTGCACGGTACTCTGAGACGAGTCGGACTGAAATGGTGCTCAGGCGACATAGCCGACCTTCCTCCAAAACTCCCACCCCTCGTACCGGGTCTAACTGGCTAGAACCCTCCCTCACCGAGATCAGCTACCAGGCAATCACCCTACTCTCCCTCCCGGCAAGGGTTTCCGCGGCCGATCGCTTTTCTCGGCGGTCACGAGGGGACCGCCGTACTCGTGAGAGGTGCACCGATGAAGCGATCGGCTTTCGTGTTTCTGGCTCTACTCGCCTTTGTACTCAGTCCTCTGGGTTCGTCTCCAGCTGCGGCTTCCGATCCGACCCGGTACGACGTCGCACCCGAGTTCCAGCGCTTTTACGAACGGTATGGGGGAATCCCGACATTCGGCTATCCGATCAGCCCGGCCTTCCAAGAGAATGGCTATCTCGTCCAGTACTTCGAGCGGCAACGCTTCGAGTACCACCCCGAGTACGCCGGCACCGAATACGAAGTGCTGCTCGGCCTGCTCGGCCGGGAGACGGCTGAACGCGAGGGTCGTGATCTGCAGCCCGTACTACCGGTTCCTGGCCGCCTCTACTTCCCGGAAACGGGACATACCATCGCGCCAGAGTTTCTATCCTACTGGCGAAACCGCGGTGGCTTGCGGCTCTTCGGTTACCCCATCACGGAACCCTTCTGGGAAAACGGCCTGTTGATCCAGTACTTCGAGCGTGCGCGTTTCGAGTTTCACCCTGACCTAGCAGGAACAGACTGGGCGATCCTGCTCGGCCGACTGGGCGCTGAACTTTGGGCGAGCAAGAGCCGCGACGCGTTCTACCAAAGAAGCACCCCAGCGAGCGATCTCGCTGACCGTATCAACCGCATGCGTCAGGCGAGTGGGCTGGCTCCGCTGACGCTCGACCCGGTCCTCACCCGGATCGCGCAAGAGCGGAGTGACGACATGGCTCGCCGGGGATACTTCTCGCACACGACGCCGGAGGGGCGTACCGTCTTCGACCTGCTCGACGCTTACCGCGTCAACTGGCGCTTTGCCGGTGAGACCCTGCAGCGCAACAACTACCCTGAGGGCGAGATGGTCGCCGAAGCAGTTCGCTCGCTCTTCGCTAGTCAGTCCCATCGTGCCATCTTGCTCGATCCGCGCTTCACGCACTTCGGGGTCGCTGAAGCGACCAGCCGCCATGGGATGCATTACTTCACAGTCGTCCTCGTCCAGCGGTGAGCTGTCAGCTCAGCGTGTCCGGCGTACTCCGCCTCGTCGCGCTTCTCCACTCGACGCATTGCGCCTGTCGCGCGGCGACGTACGACCACGCCGATCGAGCCGAGGCTACTCGACAGGCACCGCCGCGCAGCGAATGGTTCCTCACTGACAGTGTGTGTCCGAAGCGACGACCGTTCGGTTTTCCACACGGGCCGGACGCCGTCGGTTCGACCCTCACGGGGAAATTTCCTCGCCTGGCGGATCGCTGCCATGCCGACGAGCGTGCCTCGACCAGCGTCCCCCAGCAGTCACGTACGCGGACAGCCCCAACAAAGCCGGTCCGCTTCTGAATGGTCATGCTCGGTTCTGTGGAAAGTTGGGAGAACGCTTTTCGAGGAAGGCGCGCACGCCCTCGCGGAACGCGACACCCTCGTAGACCGTCGCGAGGAGCGCGCGATAGCTGGCGTCGTTTTCCGCGAAACCGCGAACCGCCAGTTGCACGACTGCCTTGGTGGCCTGCAACGTCTCGGCTGACATGCTCGAGAGGCGGTGGATCCATCGCTGCGTCGCTTCCTCGAGTTCCTCGACCGGAACCACCTCGGTCACCAGACCCAGTCG
>NZ_JBRBZA010000055.1:0-22791 GCF_053493975.1 Thermomicrobium sp. | reverse complement strand
TGTTCGTCCCGCCAGTTGGTGAACTCGGGGGGGACGACGGGGTAGACCCGGGCACCGGTCGGGTTATGGTAGAGCAACTCCTGCACGCTCGGTGCGCGCTCCAGCACCTCGTGCAGCGTGCGCGGTGCTTCGCTGGTCATGAAAGCGATCCTCCCTCGCTGTTCGGGTCTCCGTGCCAACCGCACTCAGAGAGAGGGGACTCGGTCCAGTGTACTGGACAGCCTTCCCCCGAGCAGCTCTCTGTGCTATGGGGCAGTCTAAGGGTTTAGCCATAACTGGACAAGAGTTGTGTTCGTCTATGCTGAACGAGGAGGGCGGCGATGGTCGTGGATCATGGCTGCCGAGCTTCCCATACCGGTCCGGGGCTTGTTTCGGTAGGGCTGGGGTGGCTCGCAGCGAGAGGGTAGTCGGAGGAAAACGACCAGTGCTGGCGGAAACGCCTTACATGTCCTGTGCGGAAGTCGGAATCGGTCTCGGTGGTATGCTGGAAATGCGCTGCTGAGTGCGGTGGGGAGCGCACTGATGGATGTCTTCGTGTGCCCGAAGTGCCTGGGACGGATGACGACAGTCGAGCGGCATGGAGTGGTGTTCGAGCGGTGCGGGGAGTGCGGTGGGTTCTTTCTCGACCGTGGAGAGCTCGAGCAGCTGATCCGTGGGGAAATCCAGTACTCTGAGCGCCAGGTCGTGCGTGATGACGAGGAGAACGCATTCGAGAAGCGGCGTGAATACCGACGCAAGAAGAAGTTCCGGCACTTCTTGGAGGAGCTCCTCGATTTCGATTGACCATCGGCATGGTGCGTGACATGGGCAAGACAGGAGAGCATGTGATCCAGGAACGACTAGCTGCTCTCGAACCAGCTCCGGGCGTTTATCTCATGAAAGATGTACAAGGCCGCGTGATCTACGTGGGTAAGGCGAGTTCGCTCCGACAGCGCCTGCGCTCGTATTTCGGTTCTCACTCGAGTCTGGATGCAAAGACGCGGGAACTCGTCTCGCAGATTGCGGACTTCGAGGTGATCCGCACCGATACCCCGACCGAGGCGCTCATTCTCGAGAACGAGCTGATCAAGCGCTACCGGCCGCGCTTCAACATCATGCTGCGCGATGACAAGACGTATCCATTCATCCGGATCACCAACGAGCCGTTCCCGCGCGTGATCGCTACTCGCCGGATCGTGCGCGATGGAAGTCGCTACTTCGGCCCATATCCGAGTGCTGGTGCGGTGCATCGGACGCTCGACCTTCTCAAGCGTCTTTTTCCGTATCGTGCCTGTGACATCGAGATTACCGGGACCGCTTCTCGGGCATGCCTCTACTATCACATCGGTCGTTGCGCTGGGCCCTGTATCGGAGCGGTCTCGTCGGAAGAGTATCGCGGCATCATCGAGAATGTTGTCCTTTTTCTCGAGGGACGGGCTGAGGCTGTAGTCGCACGCCTTCAGGCGGCGATGGAGGAAGCGGCGGAGCGCTTGGAGTTCGAGCGGGCTGCACGGATTCGTGACGAGCTGCGAGCGATCGAGCATGTCCTGCAACAACAGAAGATCGTGACCGGTACAGACGAGTCGTTCGATGTCATCGCAGTTGCCCAGAGTGCTGGCGGGGATGCCTGCGTGCAGATCGGCTTCGTCCGCAACGGTAAGTTGCTCGGTTCCGAGCATTACCTGATGGTCGGCGCCCGCATCGACGATCCTCCGGGAGCGATCCTGACGTCGTTCGTTCAACAGTACTATGCTCAGGCCTCGACCGTTCCGCCGGAACTGGTCCTGCAGCATGCCCTCGACGATGGAGAAACGATCGCTGCATGGCTCGCCGCGCGGCGCGATGGGCCGGTACGACTGTCCGTTCCCGATGAGGGGTTTCGCCGGGAACTCGTCGAGATGATCGCCAAGAGTGCAGTCCAGAACCTCGAGCAGCATCGCGTGCGTTGGCTCAACGACGAGCAACGAACGACGCTCGCGCTGGAAGAACTGGCCGATGCTCTGGGCCTGGATCGTTTGCCTCGGCGGATCGAGTGTTTCGATGTCTCGCAACTCCAGGGAACGAATATGGTCGCGAGCATGGTGGTTTTCGAGCACGGGAAGCCGAAGAAGAGCGATTATCGGAAGTTCCAGATCAAGACGGTGGAAGGGCAGGACGACTACGCTGCGCTGCGTGAAGCTGTCCTGCGACGTTATCGTCGCGCGCTCTCGGCTGAGCAGACGGAAGCGTGGCAGACCTTGCCGGACCTCGTGCTGATCGATGGTGGAAAAGGGCAGCTGAATGCCGCGCGCGAGGCACTGGCCGAACTCGGACTCGATCTTCCCATCGCCGCGCTCGCCAAGGAGCACGAGGAACTCTACGTACCAGGCCAAAGCGAGCCGATCGTCCTGCCGCGAGACTCGCAAGCGCTCTTCCTCGTCCAACGGGTTCGGGACGAGGCGCATCGCTTTGCCGTCACTTTCCACCGTGCACGTCGGACGCGCTCGACGATCCGCTCGCTCCTGGACGAGATTCCTGGAATCGGGCCGCGGCGGCGCCGCGAGTTGCTGCGACGGTTCGGATCGGTCGAGGGAATACGCCAGGCGAGCATCGAGGAGATCGCCGCCGTCCCTGGCATCAGCCGTGCCTTGGCTGAGCGGATCAAGAACGAACTCGGTGAAGCGAGGGCGCCCCGATGAAGGTTCTGCGGGCAGACGAGCCAGGTTCGATCGAAATCGCGGCGCAGGTGCTCCGCGAGGGTGGCTTGGTCGTTTTCCCGACCGATACGGTCTATGGGGTCGGTGCTGCCGTCGATCGCCCGGACGCGGTCGCCCGTCTCTATGTGGCGAAGGGGCGTCCGCTCGAGAAGCCGATTCCAGTCCTGATCGCTGATCTGGATCAGTTGGAGAGGCTCGCGTGCGAAGTGACGCCGGAAGCCCGGCTGCTCGCGCAACGCTTCTGGCCAGGAGCCCTGACGATCGTCGTTCCCGCCCAGCCGTGGTTGCCGAAGGAAATCGTCCGCGAAACGGGCGCTGTCGGGCTCCGGATGCCGGACCATCCGGTCGCTCTGGCGATCATCCGTGCGGCGGGTGGTGCGGTTGCCACGACCTCCGCCAATCGTTCGGGAGAGCGAGAAGCCTGCACGGTCAATGAAGCGATCGCCGCACTCGGCGATGTGGTCGATCTCTACATCGATGGTGGGCGCACACCAGGGGGTATACCGTCGACCGTGGTGGGGTTCGAGAGGAGCGGGCTCGTCGTTCTGCGCCGTGGGGCGCTCCCGGTCGAGGTGATCGAGCAGGCTCTTCGGACGCGTTCACACTGAATTCAGCAAACTACCGAGGGGATGGGAGAAACTCGGCTTCGACGGTGAGATGACCAGGCGGTGACGGGTCGAGGGGAGGGCATGCATGGTGCTGAGCGAGTGGCTGCTCGTCGGATTAGCGAGCACGTTCGCTGCCGCTGGCGGAGTCGCGCAGCGGCAGCAGCGATTGCGGCACCTGCAGCGTGTGACTCGCTCCCTCGCCTTCCCTGACGGATCCCCACGCGTACTCATTCTTTCGGCGTCGATCGGCGGTGGCCATAACGCAGCTGCCGCTGTTCTGCGCCACGACTTGGAGCGTTTGGGTAGTCAGGTGCGCGTGCTCGATGGTTTTGCTCTGGCGACTCCACTGCTCAGTCGTTATTTTGCTTGGGTGTATCCGTTCCAGCTTCGCTATACACCTTTTCTTTACGAGCTCCAGTTTCGCTCGTCGCATCGTCGCACTTGGACCCGCATATGGCGGCGGATCTACGCTGGGCTCGGTGGAGCGGCTTTCCACAGCCTCATCGAGGAGTTACAGCCTGATGTGGTCGTCTCGACCTACCCGCTGGTCACGCAAGCCCTCGGTGTCTTGCGCTCGACGGGCCGCCTCCTGAGCCCGGTGGTAGCGACAGTCACGGACTATGGTGTCCACCGACTCTGGATCGCACCGGGTGTCGATCTTCACCTCGTCCCGTCTCGTGTCTCAGCGGAACAAGTGGCGGACGCGACGGGTGATGTGCGGGTCATGCAGCCGCTGGTGCGCGAAGCATTCCGCCAGTCGCGAAATCGGGCCGCAGTGCGGCACCGCTACGGCTTGGCACCGGATGACTTCGTGGCGTTGGTCGTGGCAGGTGCGTGGGGCATCGGGCACGTGGAACTGATCGTGCGCGATGTGGTCGACTGTGGCGTGCGGGTCATCGTTGTCTGTGGCAAAAATCAGGAGCTCGCTGAACGGTTGCGACGTGAGTACGCTGGCTGCCCATCGGTACAGGTGTGGGGGTGGACGGACCAGTTGCCCGAACTGATGACGGCTGCCGATTGCCTGATTCAGAATGCTGGTGGATTGACGTGTCTGGAAGCCATCGCGTGTGGCTTGCCGGTGTTGATGTACCGACCGATCGCTGGTCATGGCGTTTTCAACGCCGCTGCCATGGAGCGAGCTGGTGCGGCCCGTTGGATTCGGAGCGTGGAAGAGTTGCGTATGGTCCTGCGCGGTGCTGCGGCTGGGCGGATCCGGTTGCCGGTGCCCAAAGTCGACGAGGACGCCGTTCCGGCAGCGGAGGCGATTCTCGCGTTGGTGGCGGACCGGGACGCGAGGATCGGGGCTAGTCGGACGTTCGCTCCACAGCTCGTACGAACGGGGTCCTCGTGATCGCGACACGCGTTCTTGCGACGCGAATCATCCTCGCAAGCTTGCTCGGAGCCGCCTTGCTTGCGGCACTCGCTGTCCTGGCCGTGAAAATCCAGCCACCGGTCGGTCTCGTGCCGCTGATCGCTCGAGAAGGGCGTTCCTTCTGGCTGGCTGGGCTCGCGGCTTGCTCGCTCGGCGCACTCGTCTTCCAGATGGTGGATCGTCTACCTGAGCTGGCGCGAGCGACCGCTCTCCAACGGAGCGTTCGGTACGATCCAGTGCCGGAGTGGCCGACCGCTTGGATCTTGCCGTTCGTCACGTTGGCGAGTGCAATGCTCTTGCTCTGTGCGTACCATTCGCTGGTCGTCGCACTCGCCGTCATCTTGTTCGGTTTCATCAGCTTGGTGATGGGGCAACTCGCTCGCCTGGCACTGTACAGTGCGGAAGAGCGCATTCGATCTCTCGGACGCCTGGTTCATACGCTGCTTTTGTACGGCGTCGGTTTCGTGAGTTTCGCCATGATTTATGTGCACAAGCTCCGGTCGCTCTATTCGGCCACGGCGATCTTTCTGGTCGCTGTCCTTCTTCTTCTCCAGTTGACCGAAGGAGCCGATGTCCAACTCGATCGCCGAGTGCTGTACGCGATGGTCGGAGCGCTCGTGCTCGCCGAGGCGACCTGGGTTCTCAACTATTGGCCGGCGACGGGCTGGCTCGGTGGGGCTGTGCTCCTGTCGGTCTTTCACGTCTTCGCAGGTTTGACGTTGGCTCGCGTGGAGCGCGCCCTGAGTTGGCGAACTGTGGCGGAATACGGCATCATGGCGTCCCTGGCGATCATCGTGATCGTGTGGGGTACCATACGAGCACGAGGTGGCCCGTGAATGAACCTGAGCAGCACGAACTGTACCAGCTCCTGCTGGCCATGGACGTTCTCGAGGAATTGCTCGAGGATCTCGAGGAATCGGGCTTGACCTCGCTCGAGGATCTAGCCAGTCGACTGGCGAGCGATGCAGAAGAGAGCGACCTTTTGGAGTTGATCGCACAACTCATCGCGCGGGGAATCCGGACAAGCGAGGATCTTGCGGAGTTCTTGAGCGAACTCGAGCAACGCGTCGAAGAGCCAGAGGTCACGGAAACGGAGTGGGTGAATCCCAACTGACCTGGCTGGAATGCAATGCAGAATCTCTTCGATTCGCACCGTCGATCGTTGCGAGAGCGTGTCGCACCGCTCGCCGAACGGATGCGGCCGCGCACGCTCGATGAAGTGGTCGGCCAAGAGCATGTGCTCGGGCCAGGAGCCCTGCTCCGTTCGCTGATCGAACGAGACCAGCTCGTTTCGCTCATCCTCTGGGGGCCTCCTGGTTGTGGGAAGACAACCTTGGCTCGCCTGATCGCGAAACACACGCGTTCGGCCTTCGTGCCACTCTCCGCCGTCAGTGCCTCGGTGACCGATCTCCGGCGGGTCGTGCAGGAGGCGAGTGACCGCTTTGCGCAGCACGGTCAGCGGACGATCGTCTTCATCGACGAGATCCATCGCTTCAATCGGGCGCAGCAAGACGCCTTGTTGCCAGCTGTCGAGGACGGCACGATCGTTTTGATCGGTGCGACGACGGAGAATCCCTCTTTCGAGATCACTGCGCCGCTCTTGTCGCGTTGCCGTGTGGTCGTGCTCGAGCCGCTGTCCGATCAGGCGATCCAGACGCTCGTGGAACGGGCTCTCGTCGATCGTGAGCATGGGTTGGGTGAACTCGGCCTGCGCATCGAGCCGGAGGCGCTCCGGCTGCTGGTGGGACTGGCGAACGGCGATGCCCGCGTGGCGCTCAACACGTTGGAGGTGGCTGCTGCCGGTGCGCAGGAGGGAACGATCACCGTCGAACTCGTGCGCCAGGCGGCAATGCGCCGGGCCAGTGTGTACGATCGGGCTGGGGATGCGCATTACGATACGATTTCGGCCCTGCACAAGGCGATCCGCGGATCGGATCCGGATGCGGCGCTCTATTGGTTAGCTCGTATGCTCGAGCATGGCGACGATCCGCTCTACGTGGCGCGGCGACTCGTACGAGCAGCTAGCGAGGATATCGGGCTGGCCGATCCCCAGGCGCTGGTGGTTGCGGTCGCCGCGCAGCAGGCCGTGCATTTCCTCGGTATGCCGGAGGGAGCCCTCGCCCTGGCTGAAGCGACCATCTATCTCGCCTTGGCACCCAAGAGCAATGCGGTCTACCGTGCGTACGAGGCCGCGCAGCGCGATGTGGCGCAAACGCGCAACGAGCCAGTGCCGCTCCACCTGCGCAACGCGCCGACACCTCTCCTGCGTCAGCTCGGTTGGGGAGCTGGCTACCGGTATCCCCACGATGAGGCGGACGGTATCGGTCGGCAAGACTATTTCCCACCGCTCCTCCGCGGACGACGCTATTACGAGCCATCCGACCGTGGTTGGGAAGGAAGACTCCGCGAACGGTTGGCAGCGATCCGCGCTGCTCGTGGCCAGAAGGCGGGGCCGACTGAGTCGGAAGGGGGATCGAGGTGAACGAACTGGCGATTCCTGTCCGACACGGGCGGGCCAACGACGAGTTGCGTCCTGTGGAGATCGTTCCTCACTACATTCCCTACGCAGAAGGGTCGGCGCTGATCATGCTGGGTCACACGCATGTCCTCTGCGCGGCGACCGTCGAAGAGCGCGTTCCGAGCTTCCTGGTAGGCAGTGGACAAGGGTGGATCACAGCCGAGTACGGCATGCTGCCTCGTTCGGGTCGTGAGCGCATTCCTCGGGAGCGGATGGGTCCTGGCGGGAGGACGGCGGAGATTCAGCGTCTCATCGGCCGGTCTTTACGGGCGGCAGTGGACCTGGCAGCGCTCGGTGAGCGGACGATCATCATCGACTGTGACGTGCTTCGGGCGGACGGCGGGACACGCACCGCGGCGATCACTGGTGGATGGGTGGCGCTGTATCTCGCTCTCCAGCACCTTCTCGCTGCAGGGCGCATCGAGTCTTTACCGGTCGTACGGCAAGTCGCAGCGGTGAGCGTCGGTGTCGTCGCTGGCCAGCCGCGACTCGACCTCGAATATGCCGAGGACAGCCGCGCGGAGGTCGACATGAATATCGTCATGACCGACCGCGGCGAGTTCGTGGAGCTGCAAGGTACCGCAGAGGGGCAGCCCTTCGGACGCGAGGTATTGGAACAGCTGTTGCGGCTCGCCGAGCGGGGCATCAGCGAACTCATGCTCGCCCAACGGCGTGCCCTCGGTCTGTCGTGAGGCTGCTCACCCCTGAATTTCCAGGTGCTCCTTGGTGCTGGGCAGTTGACCAGCGATGCGCGTATCGAGTTCGGTGGCGGCATCGAGCGCGCGTGCCAGTGCTTTGAAGATCGCTTCGATCTGATGGTGAATGTTGGCACCGTAGAGCGTGACCACGTGAATCGTGATGCGAGCCTCCCGAGCGAGCGTCTCCAGAAAGTGGCGGACGAGATCGGCCTCGAGTTGGCCGACCGCCCCACTTGGCCAGGGGTCGCGGTAGTGAAAGGATCCGCGCCCGCTGAGATCGACGGCCACCTGAGCGAGCGCTTCGTCCATCGGCACAGCCGCATCGGCCATGCGTCGGAGACCGCGCCAGTCGCCCAGGGCGCGGCGTAGCGCCTGACCGAGGCAGAGCGCGACGTCCTCCACGGTATGGTGTGCATCGATATGGAGGTCTCCTCGTGCCTGGATGTCGAGGTCGAAGCGCCCGTGTCGCGCGAAGAGAGTCAAGAAATGGTCGAGTGCACCGATCCCGGTCGCGACACTCGAACGGCCAGTTCCATCGATGGCCAGATCGACACTGACATCGGTCTCGGTCGTCGTGCGCCGAATGGAGGCTCTTCGGAGTCCTGTCAAAGGCGTGCTCCTCTCGTCGTCCATCACCGAAATGCGTCGAGGGCGGCGAGAATGCGGTCGGTCTGCTCGGGTGTCCCGACAGTGATCCGCAAGTAGTTGCAGAGCCATGCGTCATCATAGCGTCGTACGACGATCGCGTGCCGCAAGAGATGAGCGTACAACTCGTGGGCTCTCCCGTCATGCACACGACAGAGAATGAAGTTTCCGTGCGACGGGTAAGGGGTGAGGAAGGAGTAGCGGCGCAATGCTCGGTAGAGACGCCCCCGCTCGAGTCGCACCTGCAGCACCCGTTGCATGAGCCAGGCGCGATCCACCAGCGCAGCCTCGACTGCCGCTTGCGCTGCGGTGCTGACGTTGAACGGCTGCTTGACGCGCCACAATGCTGCCGCGAGATGGGGAGGGAAGATTCCGTAACCGATGCGGAGCCCGGCGAGCCCGGCCCATTTGCTGAACGTCCGGAGGATCACGAGATTCTCGAACTCGCGCGCGAAAGGCGCGAGCGTCTGACCGGCGAACTCGTAGTACGCCTCGTCGAGAATGACGAGGATTCCCGTGCGGAGTAATCGCGACAGTTGCTGTGGCGTGACCAGGTTGCCGGTCGGGTTGTTCGGTGAGGCGAGGAAGAGCAGCTTGGTGCGGGGAGTGATAGCGTCTTCGATCGCCTCGAGGTCGAGATCGAAGTCCTCGCGGCGTGGTACGGTGACGACCCGGGCACCGTAAAGCGGTGGTCGGGAGAGATACACGCCGAAGCTCGGGACGGGAACGAGTACCTCGTCGCCAGGCTCGATCGTCACGAGTAAGAGGAGATCGATGAGTTCATCGGAACCATTACCCAGAAGAATGCGTTCAGCTGGCATACCGGTGTAGTCTGCGAGTGCAGCACGAGCGCGCCGTTGGTCGGGGTCTGGATAGAGATGCAGGTCAGGGAGCGAGGCAAGCGTCGCCATGACAGCCGGTGGTGGACCGTAAGGGTTCTCGTTCGCGTCGAGCTTGGCCACCTGCTCGGGTGGAATACCCAGACGCTCCGCGATCGCTTCGCGACTTTCGACAGGAAGATATTCCACCACGTTCTCGACACTCGGTCGGATCGCTCGCCTCGCTGCCACGCGTCCCTCCCTCCGCGTGTTCCGCTCTCGCGGCAAGAGTATCGTGTGGTCGATCGAGCGTGCCAAGATGCACGCGGCCTGCTCATGGTCTCGCTGCTCGTGCTCGCTCTCCTCGGGACGACTGCGAAAGCGCTGGCTGTCGTCCCGGGAGAGTCCAGCCGTGCCGTGTCGTCACCCATCTTTCAGCCTGCAGCGCTCCCTACGTTGACTGCCCGGGCGAGCTTGGCTGTCGATATCACGGCCGGGGTGGAACTCTGGGCACAAGACGCTGATCGTCCTCTGCCACCTGCGAGCACGACCAAACTGATGACTGCTTTGGTCGCACGACGCTGGCTCCGGCCGGACGAGTCGATCACGATTCGGCACGATGACCTCGTCGATCCGACCGTCTATGCGAATGCTGGCCTCCAGCCCGATGATCGCGTGACGGTGACCGATCTCTTGGCCGCCATGCTGATCGCCTCGGCTGGTGATGCAGCGCTCGCCCTCGCTCGGGTCGCCGGAGAGCGGATCGATCCGCAACACCACGTGCCGCGGGCTGTCTTCATCGACGCGATGAACCAAGAAGCCGCTCGTCTCGGCTTGCGGCACTCGCGGTTCGCTACACCGGATGGGCGTGACGCACCCGGTCAGACGGTCTCGGCGCGTGACCTCGCGATCATCGCTGCTGCGGTGTTGGGCGACCCGTTGCTCGCGGAGCTCGTTGCGACACGGAGGCGCGAGATCGAGATCGCTGGTCCACAGAGTCGCCGGATCACGGTCGTCAACACGAACCAGTTCCTCACCGAGCCCGATGCGCTCGGAGTCAAGACAGGCACCTCCGCGGCTGCTGGACAATGCCTGGTGGCCGCAGTGCGACGCGGTAACGACATCGTGGTACTGGTTCTGCTGAGCAGTCGCGATCGTTATGCCGACGCACGCGCCTTGTTGACCTACCTCGACCGAGAGTACCGGTGGTTGACCCTCGATAGCCGTTCGTTCCCTGAGTTGGCCAGCTTGGCTCGAGAGGGAATCGTTCCGGCTCTCGTGCCGACTGTCGTGGTCGCGAACGAGACAGCTGACCGCGTGCGAATCATCATCGATCGGCAGCACTCATCAGCCGACGTCGTGGGTACGGTACGATTACGGATCGGAACGAGCGACCTCTTCATCGTGCCGCTCCTGCGTCTCGAGCGGTGAGTGAGCGAGACGATGACCGAGCAGCGACTGCAGCGTGTTCTTGCCGCGCACGGCGTCGCATCGCGCCGGAAGGCCGAAGAGTTGATTCTGGCGGGTCGGGTGACCGTCGATGGCGTCGTCGTGCGCGAACTCGGGCGCAAGGTCGATCCGGAGCGCCAAGAAATTTGTGTCGACGGAAAGCCGCTCCGCTCGGCGCCTCGGCGATACATCATGCTGCACAAACCGGTGGGGTACATCACGACGACCGCCGATGAATACGGGCGCAAGACGGTGCTCGATCTCGTCCAGGTTCCTGAGCGTGTCGTACCCGTCGGACGGCTGGATCGAGATTCCTCGGGTCTCCTCCTCCTCACCAATGACGGCGATCTGATCTACCGGATCACTCATCCGCGCTACGAGCTGGAGAAGGAGTACGAGGTTCTGATCGATGGATTTCCCCCACCTGAGGTCGAGGAAGCTCTACGGCGCGGCGTACCGGTCGATGGACGTCCGGTACAGATTCGACGACTCGAGGCGATTCGGGTCGAGCCGCAGGGCACCGTGTATCGCGTCGTGATACACGAGGGACGCAACCGGATCATCCGTCGTGTCTTCGAGCGTGTCGGCTATCCAGTGCTTCGCTTGCAGCGCGTTCGCGTCGGGCCGTTACGACTCGGTGATCTTCCGCCCGGACAATGGCGCGACCTCACACCCAGTGAGGTAGCAGCCTTGCGCCGAGCGGTCGGCTTACCGGAGTTTCCCGAGGGAGCGGTGGGAAGGGAACGGAAGGCGCGTGGTGGCAGGGGCATGCCAGCTCGTCGTGGCGATCGACGGCCCAGCGGGGTCAGGAAAGAGCACCGTCGGCGCTGAAGTCGCCAAACGACTCGGTGCGCTGTACTTCGACACGGGGGTTGTCTATCGGGTGCTCGCCTTGCTGGCGCTGGAGCGGGGCATCGCACCGGACGATGCAGAACGATTGGCGCAACTGGCGCAGAACCTGTCGATTCGGGTCGGTCCACCTTCGGTCCAGGACGGGCGGCTCTATGACGTCTGGCTGGACGGTCGCGATGTGACTTGGGCGATCCGAACCCCAGAGATCGATCGGCTCGCTTCCCTGGTTTCGGCCCATCCGCCGGTTCGGCGGGCTCTTCTCCGCGTGCAGCGGGAGCTCGCACGCAACGGGCGCGTCGTCATCGCTGGCCGGGATATCGGCACCGTGGTCATGCCGGAAGCTCCAGTGAAGATTTGGTTGCATGCATCTCTGGAAGAGCGGGCGCGACGGCGACAACGTGACTTAGCGCGCCGGGGAATCGTGCGCTCGCTGGAAGAGATCGTCGCGGAATTGGCTGACCGTGATCGCCGGGATGCGACGCGAGCTGTTGCCCCGATGCGTCCGGCTGAGGATGCGGTTATCATCGATACGAATGATCGTACCATCGACGAGGTCGTCGAAACGGTGCTCGCGGTCGTCCGTGAGCGATGCGGGTGCGCGAACCATGGATCGGATTCCGCCGGAATGGCGCCTGTCTCGGCGCCGTAAGATCAAGACCTGGATCTTCTTGACGGCACGCGTTTTCGTCGTGCCGCTTCTGCGCCTCCTCATCCGTTTTCGGATCGAGGGGTTGGAACACGTACCACGTGTCGGGCCGGCGCTCGTCGCAGCGAATCATCTGCACAATGCCGATCCGGTCTTGATCATCGCTGCGTTTCCCCGCCCGGTCCTCTTCATGGCCAAGCGTGAACTCTTCGCTGTCCCGGTCATCCGTTGGTTCGTGCGGCAATCCGGTGCGTTTCCGGTCGATCGCGGACGACCGGATCGTCAGGCGTTGCGGCATGCTGAACGGCTCCTGCATGAGGGGATGTTGGTCGGGATTTTCCCCGAGGGGACGAGGAGCGTGACCGGTACCCTACAGCCCCCACACCCAGGGGTAGGGTTGTTGATCCGGCGCAATCCGACCGTACCGGTTCTCCCGGTGGCGATCTGGGGAACCGAGGTCCTGCCTTTCAACGGTGCCAAGGGGCGGCGACCGCTGCGCGGCTGGCCACGCGTGACCGTACGGATCGGTGCGCCAGTGACGATCGCCCTCCAGACGCCCGAGGGTCGCGAGCGGTCGCCCGAGGAACTGGCAGACGAGGTGATGCTCGCCATCGCGCGTCTTCTCCCCGACCAGTATCGCGGCGTCTATCGTGAGCGGTTGGCGCGTGCACCGTCGAGTCTGGTGGGAGTGCCGAGCGGGGAGCCGGGTCGAGTCGGGTGAGTCGGGCCGGCGGCAGGGTGACATCGTTCGAGGCTGCCGGCACTGGTTTCCATGCGCTGCCCAGCACCTGGCGGGCGAACGAATCAGCGGAGCAGCCACGGCGAAGCAAAAGCCTCCTCGCCCTGCGTGGATATTGTCCGCAATCGTGCCTGCAGCGCGAGCACTCGTGGAGTCTCTGAGGCGGAGACGGAGAACGAGTCGATGGGAACCGGAGCGGTCCTCGATCACGACTCCAGTGCGACGGTCGTCGAGTAAGGAGTTCGTTCGTCTGGGGAGTCGCGAGCGCGCTTACCGGGGTGGTAGCGCGGCTTCCACTCGCTATGCCGTCCGGCCCGACGTCGGTGCGCTGGTTGTGGCCGAGCACGCGCTACCAGATCGGGTCGGGAGTGACGCCCGATCGTCATCAGGCGGACGGGGCGGCCTCTCCGGTGCGGCGGACAGCGTCGGTTCGGGATGCCGCGCTTCCGACTCGTGCTGACCGATCAGTGGTCGCGGCGCAACCACCGTGCGACGCTCACCGTGCCGGCGACCAGTGCGGCGAGTCCGCCGACGACGATGGCGGTTCCGAGTGGATCGGGCCCCGGGAGGACGACTTTCCCATCGTCGTAACTCAGGAAGAGTTGTCCCCATTTCGTCTGCAGGGCCTCTTTGACGCGACGACGCCCGTGCACAGGATACCAATAGACATTGTGATAGACGTTGGAAGCGACGTACGACCAGGGGACGAGCGGCGAGCGCAAGAGGAGATTTTCCAGCGGTTTGAGTGGGCCGTGGTAAATCAGCTTCTGGCCGCGGCTCGCGAACGTGTCGCCCGCGACGAAGCCCCATGATTCGTTTGAGATGTCCTCACCGACGACCTCGATCTCGCGTGGATCACCGATCCCTAACCCCCGCTCGTGCGCGATGCGAATGAACGGTATGGACAGCGGATCGAATCCCTGCAACTTGGCGCTGATGGCGTCGATAGCGACCTGGTCAGCACTCGCCAGAATGATGTCCTTCTCATGAGGACGCATCGCACGAGGGCCTGGGCCGTCCCCCGCGAAGGTTCCATCCATCACCGCGAAGATGCCAGGGTGGATCTCTTGTTGAATCGTCAAAAGATCGACGAGGGTCTCGTGAATGACCGCATGGGTCCAGTGTCGTCGCTCGTTGAGGAGTCCACCGAACGCGTTTTTCATCGCGCCCGTGATCGTGGTGAAGACGTGCGTCTTCACGGTCGGAAGGTGAATGATGTTTCGTCCGATGAAGAGTTTGGGAATGCGGATACCTTCTGGGAAGATCTTGTGCAGGACCAGGAGTTCACCCTTCGGTTCATAGGGTATCCACTCGACGTGTGGCTCGTAGAGATGAACGTTTTCGACGCCGTACTTGTCGACGACGTATTTATGCTTGTTGTTGCGTTCGCCCTTGTAGGCATCGACGACGACTGTTCGGTTGTGGGCTGCGATGAGATGCCCATACCCGTCGGCCTTCAAGCGACGGATGACTCCCTCGAGTTGCCAAGGAGTCGTCGAGCAGCCGGGATACCACGTATCCCAAGTGATGTTGATCTTGAGAATCGTCTCGCGATCGCGCGGTAATGCCTCGCGGTAACCGGCCATGAGCATCGCTCGCCCGATGTCGGCGAGGACCGTCTCGGGAGTCGTGCGGAGGACAGCGACTTTGCCCTTACCTGGAAAGTCAGCCATGAGCCATGCCTCCAGTTTCACGGGAGGGATCGTAGCACGCGGGGGCAGTGGTTGCCACTCGTCAGAACGTCCCTTGTCCGTACAGTCTCCGACCTGCTACGATGTGCCCAGTAGTCAGAGACTGGTGGGGCGAGAAGGACGACGCGGGGGCTGCGTTGGCCAGGGTATGGCTTTGTTTTGCCGTCATCCTGAGTGGGTGGTTCGCTGCTCCAGTGGGCAAGGTGCATGCCGACACGGAGACGCCCTCGATCGTCGCCGCAGCGGCGATCGCGATCGATTCTGAAGGCGGGCGCGTGCTCTATGCCAAAGAACCGGACACCCCGCGTGCCCCGGCGAGCCTGACGAAGCTGGCGACCGCGTTGACCGCTGTCGACTTAGCGCCCTTGGACACAGTTTTGACAGTACAGGCACAGGACTTGGTGGGCGAATCGTCGATGGGGCTCCGTCCTGGCGAGCAGATTACGCTCGAGGCGGCGCTCTATGGGTTGCTCCTGGCCTCAGGAAACGATGCCGCGATGACGATCGCGCGGAACCTGAGCGGGCTGCGAGGAGACACGCCGGAAGCTGCAGTCAACCGCTTCGTCAAACAGATGAACGTCGTGGCACAACGACTCGGATTGGAACGGACGACGTTCCGCAACCCGCACGGACTCGATGAGGACGGTCATCTGACGACAGCGCGCGACCTCGCGCTCCTCACCCGTGCTGTTCTGCAGCGTCCGGAACTTCGCCGGATACTGCAAACCCCTTCGTATGACGATGGGGTGCACGCAGTGCACACGACCAACCGCCTGCTCGGTCGCTATCCGGGATTGATCGGTGGCAAAACAGGGATTACCGAGGCGGCCGGGTACTCGCTCATCGAGGCGGCCGAACGTGACGGTGCGACGGTGATCGTCGTCGTGCTGGGGAGTACGCGGGATGCCTGGTACGCTGATGCCGTCCAGCTGCTGGACTATGCATTCGCTCAGCTCGCGCACGCGTCAGCGACTGGGTTGGCGGGCTCTCCCAGTGAGGCGGGCGAAAGAGCCAACTCGGCTGGTCGACCCGCTGGAGAGGCTGCGGTGACCGTTGGGGAGTCACGAGCCCTGATCCTCGCGGTTCCTCCGCCGCTGCCCGAAGCGAACGAGCTGTGGTTCTGGCCAGCTTCCGCAGTGACGACTGCTGTTGTGACCGGTGTCCTCGCCAGTGGGTTTCCGGCGATCATGGCCGTGGTCATCGCGCGCCGTCGAGCCGGGCGGCGCTCCACCCCCGATCACGGACAGCGACGGACGAGGCACACGGGCCCGCGCAGCATCCGGCCAGCGAGAGTGAGAGGCGATCGGCACCGCTCGGCTGTTTTACCAGCACAAGGAGAAGGGTCGCGAGACGTCAGCCAACGGATCGTACCGTTCGATCCGGCCGTACACGTGGCACAGCGGGCGGTGCGTGCAGCTCGTCGTGGGGATATTGCGGTGGCAGAGCATGAATTTTTGCACGCCTTGCGCCTGAATCCGAACTTCGACCTCACGCGCGCTCCGGAATTCTGGACACTGTCACCAGCTGGTGTCATCGCTGCTGCCCGAGCATATCGGCGTGTCGGTCGTGTGCGCGATGCGCGGACACTGTTGACAGTGGCGCGGCTCAGCTTCGGTGATCTCCCGGCGATTCGCACCGCTCTCGCCGAACTTTCCGAGGCGACCGCTCCGCACCAGCTTCTCACCAGCGGATTTCCGGAGCGTTTCGTGACTTGATACGATGCGTATCAGCTGGTATACTCTGCCCGAGTGCAGGAGGAGAGGCACGCGGGAGGTTGCCATGCGCCGATCCGAGCCGCTCTACGTGATCAGCGTTGCTGCGCGGTTGCTCGAGCTGCACCCGCAGACGCTGCGCAAGTACGAGCGCGAGGGTTTCGTGACTCCATCGCGGACTCGAGGCAATTTGCGTCTCTATTCAGCCGAGGACCTCGAACGTCTGCGGCAGGTCAAGTACCTGGTAGAAGAGCGAGGTGTCAATCTGGCTGGAGTGCAACTCGCGCTCGCCCTTACCGAGCAACTCCAGCGGCTGCGAGAGCGGTGCCTGGCGATTTCCGAACAGTATGACCGGGTTTTCGATTCGGTCGTCGCCGATATCGAGAGCATGTTGCAGCTGCTCGGCTCCACACCGGAGTCGTGACCGCGTTGCCTCTCGTCCAAGCTGAAAAAATATTCGAGGAAGGGAATCATGGGACGACTACAATTCACGGAAAAGGCTCAAGAGGCATTGGTAGCGGCGCAACGGACGGCTGCCGAACGGCAGAACAGTCAGCTCGACGTCGAACATCTCCTGTATGCGCTGGTGACCCAGCATGATGGGGTCGTACCGCAGATCTTGTTGCGCCTCCAGCTCGACCCGAGCCGGGTTGCGCAGGAACTCGAACGGGTTCTGGAAACGTTGCCGCGCCTGCAATATGCCGCTGAGCCGACGGTGTCACCGGTGCTGCGGCGTGTCCTCGAGCGTGCCCAAGGCGAGGCCCAGAGTTTCGGTGACCAGTACATCAGTACCGAGCACTTGTTGCTCGCTGCGCTGGATGCGGCCCCACGGTCGCCAGCTGTCCAGGCGTTGGCGCGATTGGGCGTTCAGCGTGAGCGAGTCCTGGAGGCTCTGAGCCAGATCCGCGGGGCACAGCGAGTGACGTCTCCGAACCCCGAGTCGACCTACCAGGCGCTCGAACGGTATGGCCGTGACCTGACCGCACTGGCGCGGCAGGGGAAGCTCGACCCGGTCATCGGTCGCGACGATGAGATCCGCCGCGTGATCCAGGTACTGCTGCGGCGTACCAAGAACAACCCGGTCCTGATCGGTGAACCCGGTGTAGGCAAGACTGCGATCGTAGAAGGGTTAGCCCAGCGGATCGTGCGGGGTGACGTACCAGAAGGATTGCGCGAGAAGCGCATCGTCCAGCTCGACCTGGCGGCGATGCTGGCTGGTGCGAAGTACCGAGGCGAGTTCGAGGAGCGCCTCAAGGCAGTGCTCGACGAGATCCGTGCGTCGGAAGGCGAGATCATCGTCTTCATCGACGAAGTCCACACAGTGGTCGGTGCGGGAGCGGCCGAGGGCGCGATGGACGCCGCCAACATGCTGAAGCCGATGCTGGCGCGTGGCGAGCTCCACGCGATCGGCGCGACGACGCTCGACGAGTATCGGAAGCATATCGAGAAGGATCCCGCGTTGGAGCGTCGGTTCCAGCCGGTTTACGTCGATGAGCCCTCGGTCGAGGATACGATCAGCATTCTCCGTGGCTTGCGCGAGCGCTACGAGCTCCACCATAAGGTGCGCATCCTCGATTCGGCGCTGGTCGCGGCGGCAGTCCTTTCGCACCGGTACATCACGAACCGGTTCCTACCGGACAAGGCGATCGACCTCGTAGACGAAGCAGCTGCCCGTCTGCGGATGGAGATCACCAGCATGCCGGCGGAGCTGGACGAGCTGACGCGGCGGATCACCCAGTTGGAGATCGAGCGGGAAGCGTTGCGCAAAGAACGAGACGAAGCATCCCGCCAGCGTTTGGCCGAACTGGAGCGGGAGTTGGCCAATCTGCGCGAGCAGGAGCAGGTCCTCCGCTCGCAGTGGGAGCAAGAGCGCCAAGCACTGGAGCGGATCAACGCGCTCAAGGAGCAGATCGAGCAGACGCGGATCGAGATCGAACAAGCGCTGCGAGTGGCGGATTACACCCGTGCCTCGGAGCTCCAGTATGGACGGTTGGTCGAGCTGGAACGACAGTTGCGCGAGGAGGAGCGGCGACTCGCGGAAGTACAGCGCCAGGGTCGGCTGCTCAAGGAAGAGGTCGATGCTGACGATATCGCGGAAATCGTGAGCAAGTGGACGGGTATTCCGGTCGCCAAGTTGATGGAAAGCGAGATGGAGAAGCTCGTCCACATGGAAGAGCGGTTGCACGAGCGTGTCGTCGGTCAAGACGAGGCGGTTCGCGCCGTCTCCAATGCGATTCGACGGGCGCGGGCTGGTCTCCAAGATCCGAACCGTCCGCTGGGAAGCTTCATCTTCCTGGGTCCGACCGGCGTCGGAAAGACGGAGTTGGCGCGGGCGCTCGCCGAGTTCCTGTTCGATGACGAGCGGGCGATGGTACGGATCGACATGTCGGAGTACCAGGAGCGGCACACGGTGTCGCGCTTGATCGGTGCCCCGCCCGGCTACGTAGGCTACGAAGAAGGTGGCCAGTTGACGGAGGCGGTGCGTCGGCGGCCGTATTCAGTGGTCCTTTTCGATGAGATCGAAAAGGCGCATCCCGAAGTCTTCAATGTTCTCCTCCAGGTGCTGGACGATGGCCGACTGACCGACGGGCAAGGGCGCACCGTCGATTTCCGAAACACGGTCATCATCATGACCAGCAACCTCGGATCGGAGTACATTCAGGCCCTGCTCCCGCACCGTGAGGAGGAAGCGTACGAGCGAGTGATGCAGGCGGTGCGAGCGCACTTCCGGCCGGAGTTCCTCAACCGGATCGACGAGATCATCATGTTCCGGCCGCTGACGCGCGAGCAGCTCTCGCAGATCGTGGACATCCAGCTGCGCCAGGTGCGCCAGCGCTTGAAGCAGCGCAATATTACGCTGCAGGTCACGCTCCGAGCGAAGGAGTGGCTGGCAGAACGAGGCTACGATCCGGTGTATGGAGCTCGCCCGCTCAAGCGGGTGATCCAGCGCGAACTCCTCGATCCATTGGCGAACAAGCTCCTTCGTGGTGAGGTGCGGGACGGCGAGACGGTACTGGTCGACGTGGACGAGCACGGCAACCTGAGCATCCGCTCGATGTTGGCTGAAGCGGAGGTGGTCGCTTGAGGAGTACGGGGGATCGCCAATCGGCGATCCCCTGTTTCGTTCGCCATCGACGGAGGGTCGCGATGGATGCGGTGGCGGAAATCGCCAAGCTGATCGTCATCGCTGCGCTGATCGTGTTGGTTCCTTTCCTGTTCATGCTCATCTTCGATCTCGCGGCGCATCTCGGTGAGCTCTTTGGCCGCCGTTCCTGAACGGGGGTGAAGCGACTATGGAGTCGCTGCAGGCCTTCGGGCGCCTGCTGATCGTGATGGGACTGGTTTTGGCGATTCTCGGGGTGCTCCTCGTCCTCGCTGGTCGTATCCCCTTCATCGGTCGTCTCCCTGGGGATATCGTCTACCAGCGCGGTAACTTCACCCTCTACATCCCGCTGATGACGATGTTGATCCTGAGCCTTCTCTTGACGATTCTCCTCAATCTTCTGTTCCGCCGCTGACCGCCCGTGTTATCCTGATCGCGATCACGAAACTACTGTGGAAGGAGAGCACGGATGCGGTTGCGCGTGGCCTTCGAATGGCTACTGGCGGCGTTCGTCGGACTCGTCGCCCTCATTTTCGGGATCCGGGGATTCGGTCGAAGCAGAGGACGACTCGGTGCTAGCCAGCACCTCGTCCGACTGTGGGAGCAGAGGGACGAGGACGACGATCGCGAGTTCGTACGGGCGCCGTCCCTCGATGAATCCTCTGCAGCGCGTGCACTCTATTCCATGCCAGCTGAGCGTGTCTTCGAACCGCACGAAGCCCCGCGGCTCGCGGAGCACGACCGTGCAGTTCGATACGAGGCGAGGGTGCAGCTTCTCGTCACCGATGTCGATGCGGTCGCGACGAGGATTCAGGAGTTCGTGGCGAGTGCTGGCGGCTATACGGTCGATGCTGCCGTGTCGTCGGGAACCTTTTCTCCATCAGGTCGGGTGACGGTCGCTGTTCCAGCAGCGCAACTGTTTCCGTTTCTCGACCAGCTCGCCTCGCTCCCTGGTGTTCGCGAGGTCGAGGAACGTTCACTGCGCAGGCAAGATGTGACCGGGGAGGCCATCGACATCGGGGCGCGTCTGCGGGCGGCGCGTACGGCAGAACAACGGTACCTGTCGCTCGTCGAGCGGGCGGAACGCGTCCAGGATGTTCTACGGGTAGAGGAAGAACTCCGGCGGATTCGCGCCGAAATCGAGCGATTGGAGAGTCAGCAGCGTTTCCTCCAGGAACGGGTCAGTTATGCAGTCGTCACCGTCGCATTACGGAGCGCTCGTTCACTCGGGGAGCGCATGCGGCGTGCCTTCCGTGCTGGCTGGGACCGGGGTATCGGGTTGATGGTCGATCTCGCCAGCTTGAGTGGCCGTCTCGCTGCACTTGCGAGTGTTGTCGTTCCAGCCGTCGTCGTTTTCGGCGGATTCTTGCGGTGGTTAGTGAGTCATCTCGTGATAATGCGGCAGGCAGAGTCGAGCGATCGGATGGGGGAGCAGTCACGCGAGTGAGGAGGCGGCTCGCTCGGCACAGGTTCGGGAAAAGTGTGCGGCCCGCCAGGTGTTGCCGACGGGCCGCCGGTGAGCATTGGCTTCAGGAGATGATCAGCCCCAAACCAGTCGCGCGGTCCTGGCTACGAGCTCGAGCTTCCGGCACTGTACCTCCGGCGTAATCCGGTTTCCTTCCCAGGTCGAAGCGAAACCGCATTGTGGACTGAGCGCGAGTCGCTCCAGCGGGACGTACTTGGCTGCTTCTTTGATACGCTGGATCAACTCATCCTGTGATTCGAGACGCATCTTCTTGGTCGTGACGAGACCGAGTACGACGATGCGATCTTCTGGTACGAAGCGCAAGGGTTCGAACGTCCCCGATCGTTCGTCATCGTATTCGAGGAGAAAGCGGTGAAACTTGGTTTTGCGGAAGACCTTCTCGGCGATCGGATCGTAGCCACCGGACGCATAGAACATGCTCTGGTTGTTGCCGCGGCAGATATGGAGGCCGAAGACGATTCCCTGTTTGTCGAATCCGTCGAGCACAGCATTGTCGAGTTCGATGGTCTGATCGACGATGCGATCAGGGTCGATTCCACGGATACGATAGCCTTCGCGGATCTTGGGATCGAGCAAGGCAGCATACTGTGGAGCGTCGATCTGGATGTAGGTGCAGCCGAGACGAATCAGTTCCTCGATCTCGCGCCGGGTGATGTCGACGATATCAGCAAGATAACTTTCGATCGTCGGATAAGCACTGGTGGACTTGTTCTTGTCCCAATACACGGCGGCCTGCATGGTACTGATGAGGGTGACCTTGCCCACTCGGTTCGTCCGGGCGCGGAGGTAGGTGAATTCTTCGGCGCACATGTTGCGCTTCCAGCGCAGTTTCTCGACGACGATGGGGCGACGGACGAGATTCTCGCGCCCTTCCTCGTCGCGGAAGGGGATAGCCCAGCCGCCGAACTTGTCGAAGCCCTCCATCGCTTCAACGAGATGACCGAAGAAAGCATAACGACGTTGTTCACCATCAGTGACGACTTCCAAGCCGGCCTCTTCTTGCAACTGGATCGCCTCGTCGACTGCCCGGTCTTCGATACGCTTGAATTCGGCAGCACTCAGTTGCCCAGCTTCATATTGTTGTCGCGCCTCGACCAGGTAAACTGGGCGAAGCAAGCTCCCCACGACGTCGCTACGGTAGTACACGTGCTCAGTCCTTTCCTCACGCTACCTTCCGCACGCTCTTCGTGTCCGGAAGTAGCGTACTCGACAGAGTACAGAGCTGAACAGAATCGCTCGTCATCATCGTGAACGATACCCAGGAGCGACGATGGAAGGCGAAAACAACAGCTTCAGCCGAGCTTGGCCACTGACTTCGGTCGTGTGTGCCATCGAAAGCGGGTGATCAGGCTCCTCGCGCGTTTCATATATTCACGGTAGCAGAACACGACCGTTGACGGAGTCAGGACACGATGCTATGGTACGCCCAGAACGAAAAAGCTTCATGATTAAATGGTCTAAGAAAGGGTCGTTACCATGAAAACGAGAGCCGCGGTGCTGTATGGGCCGACGCGTTCGTTCGTGATCGAGGAACTCGAGCTGGACGAGCCGAAAGAGGGAGAAGTGCTGGTCAAGTTGGTCGCCACGGGACTGTGCCATTCCGACTGGCACTTCGCCAAGGGAGAGGCTCCGGTTCGTTTTCCCATGGTCGTCGGGCACGAAGGTGCTGGCATCGTGGAAAAGGTCGGTCCCGGCGTCAGCGAGGTCCAGCCGGGTGACCATGTCGTGCTCTGTTACATCCCCGCCTGCGGCACGTGTCGCTGGTGCCTGAGCGGGCTG